>CALFIA010000320.1 GCA_937876275.1 uncultured Actinomycetes bacterium
CGTGCGCGACGGGCTCAAGCCCGTGCACCGCCGCATCCTGTGGACCAGCCACGAGAACGGCTTCACCTCGACCAAGGCCTATCGCAAGTCGGCGCGTATCGTCGGCGATTGCATGGGCAAGTACCACCCGCACGGCGACAGCGCGATCTATGACGCACTCGCGCGGATGACGCAGGACTGGTCGATGCGCCTGCCGCTGATCGACGGTCAGGGCAATTTCGGCTCTATGGATCCAGATCCGCCGGCCTCGATGCGCTATACAGAAGCGCGCCTTGCCAAGGTGGCCGATGCGCTCTGGTACCCCATCTGGGACTCAGGTATTTCCCTTGACCACAGCGTGCGCACTGTGGCCGAGGCCCGGCGGTTGGCGAGTGAGGACGTCAAGGTTGTGCTGGGTCTCATGGATGCCCGCGTAATCGCCGGGCCGCCGGAGCTTGCAGAGCAATTGAAGAAGGCCGTCTTCAGCGATTGGCGCGCCATGGCGAGTCGTCGACTTCCCGATCTTCGTGAACTCGTCGACAGTCGCCGCGAGCGTTTCGGTGAGCTCGCTCACGTGCTCGAGCCTGACCTCAAGGAGGCCTACGGAGGTTTGCGCGAGGCCACGGTTATCCGCGCAATCGCGGCGTCCTGGCTGACCGACATTCCTCACTCGTCGTGGCAGGCATCTGTTGAATTCCTCCTGAATGCGCGTGATGCGTTGCATTGGGTCTCCGGAAAGAGCGGCGATGTTCTCCTCCTGCAGGAGCAGGCTGCAGTAGCCGAGGCGCTGGGCCTCGAGTCCGATGATCATCTCCTTCGAGAGGTGTATGCGGCAGGTCGGTCGATTGCGTATGCGTCTGACACCACGTGGCATCGGGTGACTCGACTGACGCGACGTGCTCCGCGCTTATCCTTCCGACCGGTGAAGCGATCCGGAGGTCCGGAGCGTCTGCCCCTTGCCGACGGAGTTGTTGTGCAAGACGGCGAGGTCGTCCTCGCAGCCGATGCTCGACCTGATCGTGATCCGACTCTCGTGCTGCGTGCAGCGGCGGCTGCTGCGCAAGCAGGAGTCCCACTCGCTCAGCACACGGTCGATCGACTTGCCCGCGAATCTGCGCCGATTCCCGTGCCCTGGCCGAGGTCCGGTCGCGAAGCTTTCATCTCACTCCTCGGCGCAGGTGCGCCGACCATCACGGTATGGGAGGCACTCGATCAGGTTGGTCTCATCGCATCTCTGATTCCCGGCTGGGAAGTAGTGCGATCGGCTCCGCAGCGCAATGCCATTCACCGCTTCACTGTCGACCGTCATCTTGTCGAGACTGCCGTGCAGGCGAGTGCCTTGACCCGGAATGTGGAGCGCCCTGATCTTCTCCTCGTGGCGGCACTTCTTCACGACATCGGCAAGGGGCGCCCCGGTGATCACAGTGTCGTAGGTGCGGAAATCGCCGGTCAGCTCTGCCCGATGCTCGGCTTCGATGACGACGACACCGCAACAATCGTTGCCCTCGTGCGTTACCACCTCGTCGTGCCGGATACTGCCACGCGCCGTGATCTCGATGACCCCGCCACCATCGCCGCGGTAACTGACGTTCTGAATACGCACGAGTTGCTCGACTTGATGAACGCCCTGGTCGAGGCAGACTCAATGGCCACCGGCCCCGCGGCCTGGAGTGACTGGCGTAGCAATCTGATTAATGACCTCGTCAAGCGCAGTCACGCGGCGCTAGCCGGGACCCCGCATCCGCAGCCACCGGCATTGACCGCGGAGCAACTCGCGCTGGCCGGCATGTCCGGAGTGCAGGTCACGATGGACGAACTCGATGACGAATGCACTCTGACCGTAGCGGCGCCCGATCGCGTGGGACTCCTGTCGCTTGTCGCAGGGGTGTTGTCCTTGCACCGTCTCCAAGTGCGAGCGGCCAAGGTCACGACCTTGGCTGATCGGGCTGTGCAGGTATGGACTGTGCGTCCCCTGTACGGCGACCCGCCGCGTGTGGAGCAGGTCGCCGATGACATCAAGCGAGCGCTCGACGGTACGTATGACATCGCCGAGAAGATCGCGAAGCGCGATGCCGCATACGCCTCGTCGGACAAGATTGCCCATCCGCAGGCTCGGGTCGACATCGCGGCGGGAGCGAGCGAGACCACCACCGTCCTCGAGGTTCGCTCACATGATGCTCCGGGTCTCCTACACCGTGTGACCGGAGCGGTGGCCTCGGCCGATGCCGCGATTGTCGGAGCCAAGGTGGCGACCTTGGGTTCCGAGGTCGTCGACGTCTTCTTCCTCGTGGATCGGATGGGGGAGCCGCTCTCGGCGGACCATGCGTCCGCAGTGAAGGTCACGGTGCAGGCCGCTTTGGCGTAAGCAGTAGCCTTAACGACGTGTTCGCGAATCTCTCCGACCGTCTGGCATCGACCTTCAAGGGTCTGCGTGGCAAGGGACGTCTCTCCGAGGCTGATGTTGATGCCACAGTGCGCGAGATTCGCACGGCCCTCCTGGAAGCTGACGTCGCCCTTCCGGTGGTTCGCGAGTTCTGCGCAGCCGTCAAGGAGCGAGCGCTGGGAGTCGAGGTCTCTGGGGCGCTGAACCCGGCGCAGCAGGTCATCAAGATCGTGCACGACGAGCTCGTGACCGTTCTCGGTGGCGAGACCCGCGCGCTCCGCCAGGCAAAGAATCCTCCGACCGTGATCCTGCTCGCCGGACTTCAGGGTGCAGGCAAGACCACTTTGGCAGGCAAGCTCGCACTGCAGCTCAAGGGCCAAGGCCACACTCCACTGCTCGTGGCGGCAGATCTTCAGCGTCCTAATGCCGTCGATCAGTTGAAGGTCATTGCCGGTCAGGCGGGGGTAGCGATCTTCGCTCCTGAGCCTGGCAACGGTGTGGGCAACCCTGTTGAGGTCACGCGTCAGGCCAAGCAGTATGCCGAGCAGAAGCTTCACGATTACGTCATCGTCGACACCGCTGGCCGACTCTCGATTGACGCTGACTTGATGCAGCAGCTGCGCGATGTTCGCGATGCGGCTCAGCCTGATGACACCCTGCTCGTCATCGACGCGATGATCGGCCAGGATGCGGTGCGCACGGCTGAGGAGTTCTTGTCAGGCGTCGGCTTCGACGGTGTCGTGCTCACCAAGCTCGACGGTGATGCCCGCGGTGGTGCCGCGCTTTCCGTGAAGGGCGTGACAGGCCGCCCCATCATGTTTGCCTCCATCGGCGAGAAGCTGACCGATTTCGAGGTCTTTCACCCCGACCGAATGGCCTCGCGCATTCTCGATATGGGCGACATGCTCACTCTCATCGAACAGGCCGAGAAGGCCTTCGATGCCCAAGAGACCGAGCGCATGGCCGCGAAGATGTCGAAGGGCGAGGACTTCACCCTCGACGACTTCCTCAAGCAGATGCAGTCCATCAAGAAGATGGGCAGCCTCGGCAAGATCATGGGCATGCTGCCGGGCATGGGCGACATGAAGGCCCAGCTTGACCAGATCGACGATCGCGACATCGACCGCATCGCGGCCATCATCCAATCGATGACTCCGGCCGAGCGTCACGATGTCAAGGTCCTCAACGGCTCGCGGCGCGCGCGAATCGCCAAGGGCGCCGGCGTCACGGTGACCGAGGTCAATGGCCTCGTCGACCGATTCGTCCAGGCACAGAAGATGATGAAGCAGATGGGCAAGGGCGGGGGAATGCCCGGCATGCCCGGGATGCCCGGCTTCGGCGGCGGCAGCAAGAAATCCAAGGGCAAGTCCTCGGCGCCCAAGGCCAAGAAGGGCCGTTCGGGGAATCCAGCCAAGCGAGCCATGGAGGAGTCCGGCGCCCCTGTGGGTGGCGGAACCGGTTCCATGCTCGGAATCGGTGGCCCGACGGCCGATTTCGATCCCGCCGATCTTGAGTTGCCCCCGGAACTGAAGAACCTCCTGGGATAGCCCCCACCGGCCGAGGAATCTGGCCGTCGAGGGGCGTGGTCATCGGGGCCGCCGGGATCTGGCAGAATAAGCGGGTCTTGCCGCCCGGTTGGCCCTCTATCCTTCCGACGCGGCAGTCCACAAGGTCTTCGCACAAGGCAGTGTCCCCACGCCGCCACGTGCGCGTTCCGCCCCTAAAAACAGGAGAAAGCCCACCGTGGCCGTAAAGATCAAGCTCAAGCGCATCGGCAAGATCCATGCACCGCAGTACCGCATCGTGGTCGCCGATTCGCGCACCGCACGCAATGGCCGTGCCATCGAGGAGATCGGCATCTACCAGCCGATGTTCGACCCCAGCATCATCAAGGTCGACTCCGAGCGTGCGCAGTACTGGCTCGGCGTAGGCGCACAGCCGACCGAGGCCGTGACCGCCATCCTCAAGGTGACCGGTGACTGGCAGAAGTTCAAGGGCCTCCCGGGTGCCGAGGGCACGCTGCGCGTGGCCGAGCCCAAGGTGAGCAAGCTCGTGACCTTCGAGGCTGCAGTCATCGACGCCGCAAACGAGCCGAAGACTCCGGTCAAGAAGCCGAAGCCGGTTGTCGTCGAGGAGCCCACCACGGCAGAGATCGTTGCTGAG
>CALFIA010000321.1 GCA_937876275.1 uncultured Actinomycetes bacterium
GCTTTCTAGCATGGCCCACGCCTGCATGATACTGGCGGGCAGCGACTACGTGCCGTCGGATGGAGCCCCCATATGCGCAAGTCGCGGGGGTTCTCGCGTTATCCGTTGTCGGCGGTGTCGCCGTGGGCGTGGCAGGCGGTTGGCTCTTCTCGCGCATCGCCGCGCGGACTACCGACACAGTCGCCTCGAATGGCCTCATCATCATCGCGCCGTTTGTGCTCTACCTCGCGGCCGAGCACATCCACGGTTCAGGCATTCTCGCCGTCGTGATCGCTGCACTGTGGATCGCTCACTCACAGTCATCTGACACTGCGCATGCAGCACGATTTCAGGGCGTGCAGGTGTGGAAGCAGCTCACCTTCCTGCTCCAGGCGATGGCGTTTTTCCTCGTCGGCCTGGAACTGACCGACACACTCATGAAACTCGGAAGTGGCGATTGGCTCCTGATCGCGACTCTCGCGCTGCTCGTCGTGGTGCTGCTTATCGTGATCAGGTTCGTTTTCGTCTACGCGATGGTCGGATATCTCCATTTGCGTGGTCGAGATGTCCGGGACTCGGGTGTAGCCCGTGGAGCCGCTGTTATCGCTTGGGCGGGAGCACGCGGGCCGGTGTCCGGACTCGCGGCGTTCTCCATTCCACTTGCCATGGACGATGGAACAGCAATTCCTTATCGCGAAGCGCTTCTGTGCGTCACCTTCATTGTCATCCTGATCACTCTTGTCCTCGCCCAGACGATCGGCCCGCTCGCCCGAAAGCTGAGGGTGACCTCTGCCGACGAGGGTGGGGTAACTCGCCGAGTCAATATCGAGCTCGTGCGCGCAGCGCTCGAAAGACTCGATGACGAGGAAGTGCAAGCAGAACTTCGCGGAACCCCATTACCGACCGAAGTCGTCAACAAGATTCGCGAAGAGTTCCAGGTGTCACTCGATCACTTGCTCACCCACGTGGATCACGACGACCATCACGATGTCGAGGAAGAGTCCGATCTGGATCACGATCATGCTGCGCATGCCTTGCGTCAGTTAGAGCTCTCCATGCTTCGCGCCGAGGAGGAGGAGCTCGTGCGTATCCGTGACGACGAGGGCCTGCCAGACGAGATCTTCCGTGAACTCCTGCATCAAATCGACCTACGCCGAGAGACCCTGCGCAACTCCCGGTGACCGAGGTCACCGTTCGATCCGCGACCAATCAGTGACCTGCGCCTGGGGAAATGAGACAGTGAAGCCCTGGTCACTGCAGAGGAATTCATGACTCACACCGCACCGCGTCAACCATCGACTGCCGCCGTTATCGGCGTGCTCTCGATCGCCGGCATCGCGGTTGCAATCATGCAGACCTTGCTCGTGCCCATCATCCCCGAGCTGCCCGACCTTCTCCACGTGTCATCCGAGGACGCCTCGTGGCTGATTACCGCAACCCTGATTGCCAGTGTCGTGGCGACTCCCTCGCTCTCTCGCCTGGCCGACATGTTCGGCAAGCGCCGAATGCTGCTCGTGAGTCTGGGCTGCCTGCTCGCGGGCTCACTGCTCGGAGTCGTGGGTAACTCGCTCGTGGTGCTGATCATCGCGCGATCGCTACAGGGTTGTGCGGTAGCCCTGGTGCCGATCGGCATGAGCATCATGCGCGATGAGCTTCCGCGGGAAAGGCTTGCCGGTGCAGTAGCGCTGATGAGTGCAACGATCGGAATCGGTGCTGCTGTGGGCCTGCCTCTCTCCGGGTGGATCTACTCGCAGTTCGGTTGGCACGCGATCTTCTGGAGCTCCGGCGCCATTGCTCTGCTGATGATTGCGGCCGTGTTGATCGTCATCCCGGAATCTCCCGTGCGAACGGGTGGGCGCTTCGATTACAAGGGAGCGATCCTTCTCTCACTCGCGCTTACTTCCGTGCTCCTCGGCATCACCAAGGGCGGGGCTTGGGGCTGGACGTCCGTCAACACTCTGGGCTCGTTCGTCATCGGCATCGCGCTCTTCGCCGTGTGGTGGCCGCTGGAGTTCCGTGTCACGGATCCGATCGTCGATCTGCGTACCTCAGTGCGACGACCGGTGGCACTGACGAATGCTGCCTCGCTCGTCATCGGCTTCGCGATGTACGCAAACTTGCTCACGACGACGCAACTTCTTCAATTGCCGAAGTCCACCGGCTTCGGCTTCGGAATCAGCGCGCTTGCTGCAGGCCTCGCCTTGCTCCCCGCAGCGCTCGTCATGGTGATCTTGGCTCCTGTCTCCGCGCGCATCACCAGGAGATTCGGAGCCCGCTCAACCTTGATGTTCGGCTCGACGATCTTGGTGGTCGGATACGTTGGGCGTTCGTTCATTTCGAGCACCGAGCTGCTCGTAGTACTCGGAGCTGTCGTGGTGTCGTGCGGAACCGCCTTTACGTACTCATCGCTTCCGGTGCTCATCATGAGGGCGGTGCCCATTGACGAAACAGCTGCCGCCAATGGCCTCAATACCGTGGTGCGGATGATCGGCACGGCGATTGCGAGCGCTACCGTCGCAGCGCTGCTCACCACCATGATGATGAACGTCGGCGAAACGGTATTCCCGTCGCAGGCGGCGTTCCGTGCCGTGTTCCTAGTTGCCGGCGGTTCGGCCTTCATCGGCCTGGTGCTTGCTTACTTCATTCCCGATCGCGTCACTGATCAGCCACTGGGAGCTGATGTCTTCGATGACAACGAGCCCGCACGGCGATAGCCGTGCGGCACTTCCGCGTTACGGAGCCAGGGTTCCCGCGAAGATCTGCCACGCCAGCAGCGACTTCGCTACCAGGCTCAGCACGATGTAGGTGCGCTCGCCGGTGAGGTAGTTAGCCCAGCGACCGACCTTCTTGTACTGCAGGAACTGCACGAGCGCGAAGATGTTGAAGAAGATGAAGAGCGAGATCACGATGCCGTAGACGAATGCCGGCGGAGTCAGCTCGGTGGGTGCGCCGGGCGACACGCTGGTCAACGAGCTCAATCACGTCATCGGCATGGCCGCGCTGCGCGACGACCTCAAGGCCGTCGAGAA
>CALFIA010000322.1 GCA_937876275.1 uncultured Actinomycetes bacterium
ACTCACTCAAGTCACTTGCGGTTGCTGCTAAGCCAGTGATGCCGGCAGGTTCCGCGATCGTCGGGCTGGATTTCGATGCCACGATCGCATGGCCCAAGTACGACTGGATGGGTGTCGCGAAGGCTGCCTTCGAGAGCACGTCGCGTTACCTCGCCCGCGATCTGGGCCCCTCGGGCATCCGAGTGAACCTGATTGCCGCTGGCCCCATCCGCACGATGGCGGCCAAGAGCATTCCGGGATTCGATGACTTCGAGGCGGTGTGGGCAACTCGCGCACCCTTGACCTGGGATCTCGATGATCCGCAACCGGCCGCACGTGCCTGCGTGGCGCTGCTCTCGGACTGGTTCCCTGCCACGACCGGCGAGATCATTCACGTTGACGGTGGAGTTCACTCGCAAGGTGCCTGAGCTCATCATCATGCGGCACTCGAAGTCCGCATACCCGCTCGGCGTCGCCGATCACGATCGTCCGCTTAATGAGCGCGGAGTTCGTGATGCACAGGCAGCCAGCCAATGGTTCGGCCAACAGGGATTCACTCTCGACGAGGCTTGGATCTCGAGCGCTCTCCGCGCACAGCAAACGTGGTCGGGGATTGAATCAGGTGTACGTAGCGCTTCCGCTACACCTGTACTGCAGCGCACGGTTCCTTCGCTCTACGAGGCATCTGACACGCACCTGCTCTCGCTTCTGGCGGGTGCCACGGTGTCTCGACTCCTCGTAGTCGCACACAATCCCGGCTTGGAGAACTTGGTGCACTCCATCGTCGGTCTCGATCCGCACGGATGGCTCGCCCATATCAGCGTGAAATTTCCGACTGGTGCCGTGTGCGTGCTTCGACATGAAGGCTGGCAGACTCTCGCATCTGGTCAGGCTGAATTGCTGACCTACGCCGTGCCTCGAGCTAGTTAACTGGCGGTGCGCTCACCGAGAGGCCTGCATGCACATCAGCATCTTCGACTTCCTCGCGCGTAATGCCCATCAGCTATAGAACTGATTCCAGATACGGAACGCTCACCGAACTATCCGCAGCATCACGTGCGGCAGCCTTGCCGTTGAATGCAATTCCTAAACCTGCGGCTTCGAGCATGTCTACGTCGTTGGCACCATCACCGATGGCAATCGTTCGGCTCATCGGAATGCCATATTCCTTGGCAAACTGTTCGAGCGCGACTCGCTTACCTGCTCTGTCGACGATTTCTCCGATAACTTGGCCGGTGAGGCGCCCATCGATGATCTCCAAGGTATTGGCACGCACCTGATCGACTCCGAGATCTGCCGCAAGCGGGGCAATGACCTCGGTGAAGCCTCCTGAGACCAGTGCGATCCGGTACCCGAGATTGCGCAGCGTGCGACACAATGTTCTCGCACCGGGCGTCAAGGTGATGCGGTCACGTACTCGATCGATGACGTCGGACGGGAGCCCTTCAAGCAAGGCAACTCGCGCTCGCAACGAAGCGCTGAAGTCGAGCTCCCCGGCCATCGCCCGCTCGGTAATTGCGGCGACCTCGGCGTGAGTGCCTGCCTCATCGGCGAGAAGATCAATGACCTCATCTTGAATCACGGTGGAATCGACGTCCATCACGACCAGGTGCTGACCACGTCGGTCGAGCCCAGCGGCCTGCACTGCGATATCCACACCTACCTCGACTGCTGCAGCAGCGAGGGCTGTCCGCAGCTCGGCAACATTCGCACCCGAGCCCTCGAACGCGACGGCAGTGACTGGATAGCTCGCAATGCGTCGAATTCGATCGATGTTTCCACCACGATCGGCAATCTCACGTGCCACTCGGGCGATCGCTGAAGGTCGAAGGGGGGCACCCATCACCGTGATCTGGATGCGTCCGTGGCGGCGCGTGTCAGCTTCCGCATCACCTGGGTGAACCTCCACCGCAAAGCCCTGGGAGGTTCCGAAAGCTTGAACGTCGTCACACAGAGCGGAGTGATCGCCTTCGCTGATGGGCGAGGTCACGAGAAAGGAGAGAATCAATTGACCGCGTACGACGATTTGCTCGATGTCGATAATCACGACTTCGCGACTCGCCAGAGTCTCGCACAGCCGGCGGGTGATGCCGGGGCGATCGGGACCAGTCAGTGTCAGCAGAAGGGTGCCGGCGGGTGCGTCGTTCATCACGCTCAGACTAGTGCGGGAGGCGTCGTCTACTCGGCATAGGCTCCTCCCGTGGCAGAGGTATTCACCGGCATCGGACTCACGGTGCGCCGTGGTTCTGCGCTCCTTCTCGACGACGTGAACTGGAGCGTCTGCGAGGGTGAACGATGGGTGGTTATTGGCCCTAATGGCGCCGGTAAGACCACGCTGCTCTCGATTCTCGCGGGCCGAATGTTCCCCACCCAAGGGCTCATCGAGGTTCTGGGCGAAGAACTCGGGGCTACCGACTTGGCGGAGTTGCGCACACGCATTGGGTGGGCGAGCAGCGGCGAGCTCATCGACCTTCCGCCGGGGGAGTCTGTTGCCAACGCCGTGATGACCGGGGCACAGGCGGTTGCCGGCAGGTGGATCGAGGAGTACGACCTCGCCGATGAGCAACGACGCGACGAACTCTTGGCGGCATGGAATCTCTGGCATCTCGCCGATCGCACCTTCGGAACGCTCTCCGAGGGGGAGCGCAAGCGCTGCCTCATTGCTCGATCACTTATGGCGGACCCTGAACTCCTGTTACTTGATGAGCCCGGAGCCGGACTCGATCTTGCCGGGCGTGAAGATCTCGTTGAACGGCTCGAGCGCCTGGCCGCTGACCCCATGGCGCCTGGCCTGATTCTGATCACTCATCACGTGGAAGAGATCCCTCCCGGCTTCACCCATGCCCTGGTCATCTCCCGCGGACGCATCGTGGCAAGTGGACTGTTGGATGCAGTGCTGACAGGTGCCACCCTGACGGAAGCTTTCGATTTTCCGATCGAAGTGTCGCGTGAAGGTGGACGCTTCTACGCACGTCGCGCCAAGCGGTGACTGCGATGCAATGGGTACTCATCGCCCTAGCCGGCTTTGGTGGTGGCGCCATCAATGCCGCCGTAGGCTCCGGGACCTTGCTCGTGTATCCGGCGCTCACCGGCATGGGCATTCCGCCTGTCACGGCCAATGGCTCAAATGGACTTGGTCTCGTTGCCGGATCGATCACTTCCGCATGGACGTATCGCTCTCTGTGGCGAGATCGCATCACTGTGCTCCGCTGGCCGATCATCGCCGGATGTGTCGGGGCATTCCTCGGAGCCGTCCTCGTCATCGGTCTGGATGAACGCGTCTTCGTTGCAGTCATTCCGTGGCTCGTCCTGGCCGCCACGCTCCTGGTGGCGATCTCGCCGTTGATTACCCGGTGGCTTCGGGGCCGAAGATCGACAACTTCGGGCCTCCCCAAGCTGCTATGGCCGTATGGCGGAGCAGTCGGCATCTATTCGGGCTATTTCGGCGCCGGCCAGGGAATCGTGCTCCTTGCTCTCTTCGGGATTCGATACGACACTGACATCCAACGCGCGAACGCAGCGAAGAATGCCTTTGCGGCGGCCGCCAACCTCGTTGCGGCGTTGGTCTTTCTGGCAACCGGGCATGTGGATATTGCAGTCGCCGGCTGCATCGCCCTTGGCGCCATACCTGGAGGCTACGTCGGCGGCCATTGGGCCAAGCGACTTCCGGATGCATTCCTGCGCGGACTCGTGGTCGTCGTCGGGATTGTCGCGACGATCTATCTGTTCCGATTCCGTTAGTCTCACGGAAACAGAGGAGATACGTGAAACGCGCACTGCTGGGGCTGCTGTCAGTCGTCATGGTGATCGTCGGTGCTGGCCTACTTGCCCTCTCCGGTTGGATCTATGCCGCATTCGGCTCCGACGGGGTCGCTTCGTCATCTCTCGGTGAGATTTCCTCCGCACCCACCTCGTCAGCGATCGTGATTGACGTCGACGCAGCTCGGGTCCACATTCCGGTGCTGCCCGTGCACGGCAGTACGACACTTGGTCTTTCATCAGCCAACGGGACAGCGCTTCTTGCTGGCACGAGCGACATGACGACTGTGGATGAATACCTCGGAAATCGTGAGTTCGATGCGGCATATCGATCTGGCGGCTCGTGGACTCTCACGCACGTTCCGGGATCCCAGGTTGGATCACCATGGGAATCACCGCCGGCCTGGCTCAGCTCCGGAGAGAGCGTCGACATCAGCCTGCAAGATGGGCACACGGTCGCCATCGCGAACGCCGATGGTTCAGCGGGCGTCGTCGTACGTGCGTCACTGCAATTTTCCGCACCGAACGCCCCCAAGGCAGCG
>CALFIA010000323.1 GCA_937876275.1 uncultured Actinomycetes bacterium
CTCGTGTTGATGAGGAAGACCCCGTCCTTCATGAGCTTGAGGGCCCCTTCGTCAACGAGGTGGAAGGTCGATGGCATCAGCGGCACATGGAGGGTAAGGATATCGGAAAAACGAAAGAGCTCCTCGCGTGTGTCGACATAGGAAGCGAGCAGCATGACCTCCTCGTTCGGTTCCTCATCGTAGGCCAGGACCTTGCAGCCAAACCCGCTCAGCAGCCGAACCACCGACGTCCCGATCCGTCCGGTCCCGCAGACTCCCACCGTCATATCACGGAGTTCGAATCCGCAGAGCCCCTCGAGATTGAAGTCGGCCCGGCGCACGCGGTTATGACCCTCGTGAATGTGGCGGCCGAGGGTCAGGATCAGACCGATCGTGAATTCCGCCACCGCATTCGGTGAGTAAGCGGGAACGTAGGCAAGTTGGATGCCAAGCTCGCGGGCAGCCTCACGATCGATCTGGTTGAACCCCGCGCTACGGGTACACAGGAATCGCGTGCCACCTGCCCTGAGCTTCTCAAGCACCGTGCGGTCTGCCACATCATTGACAAAGATCAGGACGGCGTCATGACCGGCGGCAAGTACCGCCGTGTGCACATCGAGCCTGGGCTCCAGAAAGGTGTAATCGATCTCCAACCCCAATGCAGCCTTCTCCAGAACCTTGCGTTCATAGCGCTTGGTGTTGAAGACGGCGACTTTCATCGGTCCATCGTGAGGGATATCCGGATTATTTTCCAGATATTCGCCTCCCGGCTGCTGTCTTTTATTGTTTTATCCTTTGGAATTTCCCGTCGGCTCCGCCACGACCTTCTGCTCACGGTCAGAGGCTTTGATCACATCATGGTAGTAGTGTGCAGCGGGCTTCAGGATGCGGTCACGCGTCGTGGGATCCATTGTCGAGAGGCCGAATTTCGGGACATAGCCGTAGTGCCACTCGTAGTTATCGGCAAGAGACCAGACGAAGTATCCCCTCACATCGTACCCCTCGTTCATTGTCTGGCGAATTTGCGCGATATGCTCCCGGAGATACCGTTGGCGCTTCGCCTCATTCTTGGTCGCGACACCGTTCTCCGTGATCATCATCGGTTTGTCGTAGCGTTTGCCAACGTAGCGGATCTGCTTTCCGAGCGCCTTCGGATCGATGCGCCATCCCATCATGGTGAAGTTATGCCCGTGGCGTGCCCCTTCGGAGAGGAAGCTGATCGGACCAGCCATCTGACTGTAGTAGTAGTTGAATCCGATGATGTCGCAGACATCGTAGATCCGGTCGAGATGGTCGAAGTTGGAATGCATTACAGTGTTGTAAAGCAGGCCACCAGGATCAAGGGGCCCATGCTCCCACCAGGGGAGTGCCTCTACGCTCAGAACCTTGGCCGAGGGCTTCACCTGCTTAATTCGCGCCGCAGCATCACGGAACATATCGGCACTGGCGATAGTGGCGGCTTTGTACCCCTTGAAGTCAAAGATGTGGCAGGGCGGCCAGAGTCCGATGATGTAGGCAGTGAGGACCTGGCCATTGGGCTCGTTCTCAGGTGCATAATAGTTCACGTACGGTGCCGTGGCCTTCACCATCTTGCTCACGTAGAGATTCCAGTGGCTGCGGGCCAGCGGGTTGTTTGCCGCCGTTGCCGCGCCGGGCTCGCGCATTGCGGCCGGGCTGGTGCTGGAGAGCGAATTGCTGGCGCTGGAGGTCGATGCCACGGGCATGGCACGCGCCTCGCTCAGCGTTTTGCTGGTGGAGGAGGCCGGCCTTGCCTCGGTGCGGCTGCGCGGCCAATTCGCCGCCCGCGGCACCGCTGCGCGGCAGGGTGAGGGTGATGCGGCCGATGCCCGCGCCATGGTCGCAGCCCTCGGCGAAGCGCTGGCGGTGATGGAAATGGAAGTGGCGGCGGCGCTCAGCCGCCCGTCATTGCCGCGCTGAGCGCCGCCACATGCGCTGCCGTGCTGGCGGCCAGGGCCTGCAAATCATAGCCACCCTCCAGCATGCTCACCACCGGCACGCCGGGGGCGG
>CALFIA010000324.1 GCA_937876275.1 uncultured Actinomycetes bacterium
GGTGGCCTTGATCTTCACGGTCTCGCCGGTACGCGGATTGCGACCGAGGCGGGCCTTACGTGCCTGAGCCTCGAAGACGCCGAAGCCGCTGATGGCGACCTTCTCGCCCTTGGCAACGGCACGCTTGGTGTCATCGATGAAGGCGTCAACGATTGCGGTGACGTCGCGCTTGCTGTGACCGAGTCGTTCAGCCACTGAGTCAATGAGTTCTGCCTTGTTCACTTAAAACCCCTCCGGAGGGTAATTAGGTCGGCCGGATGCCGACATCTGGAATCTAATCCGAATGCCAGCCAAACCCTGCACGCCACGCCGCGAAAGCCCTTGCCAATAAACGGTAATTGGCAAGGGCTCTCGGGATGCTTGTGCGTTAGTGACGAGCTACTTCGTCGTCGGCTTGTAAGCCGGCCGTGTCAATTCGAATGCGGAAATCTGGTCGGCGTACTGCAACGTAATTCCGATGTCGTCCAGGCCAGCCATCAGGCGCCACCGCACGTAGTCGTCAACCTCGAACGGAGCCACCACATCTGCGACACGCACCTCGCGCGCGTCCAGATCAACAGTCACAGGGGTGGCGGGGTCAGCCTCGATGAGCTCCCAGATCTGTTCCACCAGGGCCTGGTCGACAACGGCGGTCAGTAACCCGCCCTTGCCCGAGTTCCCTCGGAAGATATCGGCAAACCGCGAGGAGATCACGACCTTGAATCCGTAGTCCTGCAAGGCCCAGACTGCATGCTCGCGCGAGGATCCCGTACCGAAGTCCGGGCCGGCAACCAGGATCGTGACACCCTGGTACTCAGGGCGATTGAGCACGAAGTCAGAGTCCTTGCGCCAGGACGAGAACAGCCCATCCTCGAACCCGTGGCGCGTGATGCGCTTGAGGTACTCGGCCGGGATGATCTGGTCGGTATCGACGTTGCTGCGGCGAAGCGGCGCGGCCGTGCCTGTGTGGGTGACGAAAGCTTCCATGTCGGTGCCTTTCTCGATCAGGAGGCCGAAGCCAGGTCGGCGGGTGCGGCCAGGTGGCCAGTAACTGCGGTTGCCGCAGCAACAGCAGGCGAGACCAGATGCGTGCGTCCGCCCGGGCCTTGACGTCCTTCGAAGTTTCGATTCGAGGTAGAGGCGCTGCGCTCTCCTGGCTTGAGCTTGTCAGGATTCATCGCCAGGCACATGGAACAGCCGGCTTCGCGCCATTCCGCACCTGCCTCGCTGATGATGACGTTCAAGCCCTCAGCCTCTGCCTGCTTCTTGACTCGAACCGACCCCGGCACGACGAGCATGCGCACACTCGGGGCGACCTTGCGTCCCTGGAGCACCTCGGCGACTGCTCGGAGATCCTCGATGCGGCCGTTAGTGCAGGAGCCCACGAAGACGGTGTCGACCTTGATGTCACGTAGCGGCATGCCAGGAGTGAGATCCATGTAGGCAAGTG
>CALFIA010000325.1 GCA_937876275.1 uncultured Actinomycetes bacterium
TGATCTCCTTGAGGATCTCGGCCTCGGCTGCGAGGTCGAAGGTCTCCAGGCGCTTCTGGATAGCGGCAGCGCCCATGGCACCGTCGAACCAGCGTCCGTAGCGATCGCGCATCTCGCGGAACAGCATCTCGTCGCCCTCGAGGTCTTGGACCTTCAGAGTGCGGAAGCGATCGAAGATGCGGTCAAGGCGCTCGATGTCGTTGTCGGCGCGACGGCGAAGTGCTGCCATCTCGCGCTCACCCGACTCGCGGACCTTGCGACGGATCTCGCTCTTGGCACCCTCGGCCTCGAGCTCGGCCAGATCGGCCTCGAGCTTCTTGGCACGAGCATCGATGTCAGCATCGCGACGGTTCGCGATCTGCTTCTTCTCGACACCGAGCTGGTTCTCGAGCGACGGGAGTGCCTCATGGCGACCCTCGACGTCGACCCAGGTGATCATGTACGCGGCGAAGTAGATGACCTTCTCGAGGTCCTTCGGTGCGAGATCAAGCAAGTAGCCCAGGCGACTCGGCACACCCTTGAAGTACCAGATGTGGGTAACCGGAGCAGCGAGCTCGATGTGGCCCATGCGCTCACGACGCACCTTGGCGCGAGTGACCTCGACGCCGCAGCGCTCGCAGATGATGCCCTTGAAGCGCACGCGCTTGTACTTGCCGCAGTAGCACTCCCAGTCGCGAGTCGGGCCGAAGATCTTCTCGCAGAAGAGTCCGTCCTTCTCGGGCTTGAGGGTGCGGTAGTTGATGGTCTCAGGCTTCTTGACCTCGCCGTATGACCAGGTGCGGATGTCCTCGGCAGTGGCAAGGCCAATGCGGAGCTCATCGAAGAAGTTCACGTCCAGCACGATTCTTGTCCTTCGTTTGAAGCGGTCAGTTCAGATGGGGATGAGCTCGTGCTAGAGCTCGTCGACGCTGCTCGGCTCACGGCGAGACAGATCGATGCCGAGTTCTTCGGCTGCGCGGAAGACATCGTCATCCGTATCGCGCATTTCGATCATCTGGCCGTCGCTGGACAGCACCTCGACATTCAGGCACAGCGACTGCATTTCCTTGACGAGCACCTTGAATGACTCAGGGATGCCCGGCTCGGGAATGTTCTCGCCCTTGACGATGGCCTCGTAGACCTTCACGCGACCAAGGACGTCATCGGACTTGATGGTGAGCAGTTCCTGAAGGGCGTAGGCCGCGCCATATGCCTCGAGTGCCCACACCTCCATCTCGCCGAAACGCTGTCCGCCGAACTGGGCCTTTCCGCCCAGCGGCTGCTGCGTGATCATCGAGTACGGACCGGTCGAACGTGCGTGGATCTTGTCGTCGACCAAGTGGAGCAGCTTCAGGATGTAGATGTAGCCGACCGAGATGCGACCCGGGTAGGGCTCGCCGCTACGACCGTCGAACAACTGCGCCTTGCCATCGCCACCGACGAGGGTGAATCCATCGTCAGTCGGAAGGGTCGACTCGAGAACGAGTGCGAGTTCTTCCTCACGGGCACCGTCGAAGACCGGGGTGGCGACCTTCGTGCGACGCGGAGCTTCCTTGACCTGATCAGGCAGGTTGCGTGCACGCGGGTCGGTCGGATCGACCTTCCAGCCTGCTGCAGCTGCCCAGCCCAGGTGGGTCTCGAGGATCTGGCCGACATTCATGCGGCCCGGAACACCAAGCGGGTTCAGGACAACATCGACCGGAGTTCCATCCTCAAGGAACGGCATGTCTTCGGCGGGCATGATCTTGGAGATAACACCCTTGTTGCCGTGACGGCCGGCGAGCTTGTCGCCTTCCTTGATCTTGCGCTTTTGCGCAATGTAGACGCGCACCAGGCGGTTCACGCCCGGGGGAAGCTCATCGCCCTCTTCGCGATCGAAGACGCGAACACCAATGATCTTGCCCGACTCTCCATGGGGAACCTTGAGCGAGGTGTCGCGCACCTCGCGCGCCTTCTCGCCGAAGATCGCACGGAGCAGGCGCTCCTCCGGGGTGAGCTCGGTCTCGCCCTTGGGCGTGACCTTGCCGACCAGGATGTCACCGGGCACCACGTCGGCACCGATGCGGATGATGCCGCGATCGTCGAGATCGGCGAGCACCTCCTCGGAGACGTTCGGGATGTCGCGGGTGATTTCCTCGGGGCCGAGCTTGGTATCGCGTGCATCGACTTCGTGCTCCTCGATGTGAATCGAAGAGAGAACGTCGTCTTGCACCAGACGCTGGTTGAGGATGATGGCGTCTTCGTAGTTGTGGCCTTCCCATGACATGAATGCCACGAGCAGGTTCTTGCCGAGTGCCATCTCGCCGAGATCGGTCGAGGGGCCGTCAGCGAGGACCTGGCCCTTCTCGATGCGCTCGCCTTCGCTGACAACCGGGCGCTGGTTGAAGCAGGTGCCCTGGTTGGAGCGATGGAACTTCTCGACGCGGTAGGTCTCGTACTCGCCGCCATCGGTCGCGATGGTGATCGAGTCGGCTGCAACCTCGGAGACAACACCTGCATTCTTCGCGGTGATGATGTCGCCGGCGTCGTAAGCCGCACGGAACTCCATGCCGGTACCGACGAGCGGTGCCTCGGCGCGCAGCAGCGGAACTGCCTGGCGCTGCATGTTGGAGCCCATCAGTGCGCGGTTGGCGTCGTCGTGCTCGAGGAACGGAATCATCGAGGTGGCGACTGACCACAGCTGGCGCGGCGAGACGTCCATGTAATCGACGTCCTTGGGCAGCACGTAGTCGACCTCGCCGCCCTTGCGACGCACGAGAACGCGATCGTCGAGCATCGTGCCGTTGGCATCGATGTTCGTGTTCGCCTGTGCCACCACGTGAGTGTCTTCTTCGTCAGCAGTCAGGTAATCGATCTGATCGGTGACCTTGCCATTGACGACCTTGCGGTACGGGGTCTCGACGAAGCCGAACGCATTGATGCGCGCGTAGGTCGCGAGCGAGCCGATCAGGCCGATGTTCGGGCCTTCCGGCGTCTCGATCGGGCAGATGCGGCCGTAGTGCGAGGGGTGAACGTCACGAACCTCGAAGCCTGCACGCTCACGCGACAGACCGCCGGGGCCCAGTGCCGACAGACGACGCTTGTGGGTCAGGCCCGCGAGCGGGTTGGTCTGATCCATGAACTGCGACAGCTGCGACGTGCCGAAGAACTCCTTGATGGAGGCGACGACCGGACGGATGTTGATCAGGGTCTGCGGCGTGATTGCCTCGACGTCCTGCGTGGTCATGCGCTCGCGAACGACGCGCTCCATGCGGGACAGACCGGTGCGGATCTGATTCTGAATCAGTTCGCCGACGGTACGCAGACGACGGTTGCCGAAGTGGTCGATGTCATCGGTCTCGACGCGGATCTCGCCGCGCTCGGACTCCATGCTGACGATGCCGGCATGCAGACAGACGATGTACTCGATCGCAGCAGCGATGTCGTCGACAGTGAGCACGCTCTGGGTGAGCGGCGCGTCGATGCCGAGCTTCTTGTTGATCTTGTAGCGGCCGACCTTCGCGAGGTCGTAGCGCTTGGGATTGAAGTAGAAGTTGTCGAGCAGGTTGCGCGCGTTCTCGACCGTGGGCGGTTCTCCCGGACGCAGCTTGCGGTAGATGTCGAGCAGTGCGTCTTCCTGCGTGGCGATGTGATCCTTCTCGAGGGTCGCCATGAAGGTTTCGTACTTGCCGAAGCGCTCGACGATCTGCTCGTGGCTCCAGCCAAGGGCCTTGAGCAGAACGGTGACGGGCTGCTTGCGCTTTCGATCGACGCGAACTGCGACGAGATCCTTCTTGTCGATCTCGAACTCGAGCCATGCGCCACGACTCGGGATGATCTTTGCGACGAAGACGTCCTTGTCACTGGCCTTGTCGACCGAGCGCTCGAAGTACGCGCCGGGTGAACGCACGAGCTGCGAAACAACGACGCGCTCGGTGCCGTTGATGACGAAGGTGCCCTTGTCGGTCATGAGCGGGAAGTCGCCCATGAACACGGTCTGGCTCTTGATCTCGCCGGTCTCGTTGTTCATGAACTCTGCCGTGACGAACAGCGGTGCGGAGTAGGTGAAGTCCTTGTCCTTGCACTGCTCGATCGTGTACTTCGGCGGCTCGAAGCGGTGATCGCGGAACGAGAGGCTCATCGCACCGGCGAAGTCCTCGATCGGGCTGATCTCTTCGAAGATCTCGGTGAGACCGGAGACCTGCGGGATCTCGGTGGTGCCGCTGGCCAGCGCCGCGGACACACGGGCCTTCCAGAGGTCGTTGCCGAGCAGCCAGTCGAAACTGGCGGTCTGCAGTGCCAGGAGATCGGGTGCGGCCAGGGGCTCGCGGATCTTGGCGAAGGATGCCCGGTGGAGTCCGGGGGAAAGGGGCGTGACGTCCGTTGAACGCGAGGCGGTCAAGATGGTCCTTCCGAGGCGCTTTTGGCTGGGCCGCGCTGCTCCCTCATGACCGTTAACCCGATATGTCAAATGACGTACCGGGTTAGAGGAGTTAGAAAGGGCAGCGCAAAGCGGCAGCATACCTGAGAAGGCAAGCCGCTGTCGACCCCGGCCTCGATTGTCCGAATTTCCTCGATTGCACCCTTTGCCCTGGCTCCGACAGCGAAACCAGCAACGTACGGGTGAATCCTCGAACTTCGGGTCGTGCACGCGGGGGTAAAACCAACTGCGCACGCAGATGGTGACCCGAAAACCCTTGCGAGTCAAGCGCAAAGCGCCGTGCTGTGACCAAAGCGAGACCTAATCCGGACCGAATGCCCTAATTCGGACGCGCAAAAGGGCGCTCCCTTTCGGGAACGCCCTTCGCGTGCAGCCTGAGCTGCGAGAAAACTACTTGACGGTGACCTTGGCGCCAGCTGCCTCGAGCTGTGCCTTTGCCTTGTCTGCAGCGTCCTTGTTGACCTTCTCCAGAACAGCGGTGGGTGCTGCCTCGACGAGATCCTTGGCCTCCTTGAGACCGAGGCTGGTGAGTGCGCGCACCTCCTTGATGACCGGAATCTTGTTGTCGCCGCCCGACTCGAGGATGACGTCGAACTCATCCTGGTCGCCGCCGGCTGCACCGGCGTCGCCGCCGCCTGCTGCCGGTGCTGCAACTGCCATGGCAACCGGTGCGGCTGCGGTGACGTCGAAGGTCTCTTCGAACATCTTCACGAACTCAGAGAGCTCGATGAGGGACATTTCCTTGAATGCGTCGAGCAGATCTGCGGTGCTGAGCTTCGCCATGATGGCGTCCTTTCGGTAAAGCCGGCCAGTAACCCGAGGGCGGCCGGATGGTGTTGGGCTCTAGCCCTCGGTGGTTTCCTCAGCGGCTGCTTCTGCAACTGCTTCGGTGGTTTCTACGGCTGCTGCCTCGTCGGCAACAACCTCGACTGCTTCGACAACTGCCTCGTCGGCAACTGCTTCGGCGGGTGCAGCCTCGGCCTCGGCGGCGGGAGCAGCAGCAGCTGCACCCGGGTTCGCCTCGAGCTTGGTCTGCAGGGCGCCAAGTGCGCGGGCCGTCTTGGCAAGCGGTGCCGCGAACAGGGCTGCTGCCTGCGACTGCTTTGCCTTCATGGCTCCGGCGAGCTTGGACAGGAGAACCTCACGCGACTCAAGGTCGGCGAGCTTGTTGATGTCGGATGCACTCAGGGGTGCACCGTCCATGATGCCGCCCTTGATGATCAAGGCCGGATTCTCCTTGGCGAAGTTACGAATTGCCTTTGCGGCATCAACGGCGTCGCCCTTAACGAAGGCGATAGCGCTGGGGCCTGCGAGCAGGTCGTCGAGACCGGCAACGCCGGCTTCCTTCGCTGCGATCTTGGTCAAGGTGTTCTTGACGACCGCGTAGGTGACCGTGGAACCGAGGGTGCGACGCAGCGTCTTAAGCTGCGCGACGCTCAGTCCGCGGTACTCAGTGAGCACTGCCGCACTTGAGGTGCGGAAGTGGTCGGCGAGCTCGGCGACTGAATTCGCCTTGTCAGGCCGTGCCATGGGGCTCCTTTCATATGCCCCGACAAGCAAAACGCCCCGGCGCAGGCGCACGGGGCAACACCGCTTTCGCGGTTTTTCCAGTTCACCTACGCGGGCCGTCCGCCTGAGCGGAGCCTTCGACCCTCCCTTTCGAGAGGGCGACCAGCGGTCTTTGGTGGGTTCAGATTAGGGGGCCAAGGGGCGCCGCGGCAAATCCGGCCCCGGGCAAGCAGAAAGGGGGCGGCCGAAGCCGCCCCCTCCCCTGACGCTTTCCCTTACGGGAGCAACTGCGAGTCTTCCCTTACGGGAGCAACTGCGAGTCTTCCCTTACGGGAGCAACTTCTTAGTCGGACCAACCTGCTTGTACATGGCCTTCTTCGCGCCACCGGTCGGTGCGCTGGTAGCCAGCATCACGTAGTCGGTGAGGCGACCGAGGGTGCCGGCGGTGTCGTACTGACCCATCCAGTAGCCGGTCAGGCCCTGGTGTGAGGTCGTGGTGACGACCAGCGGAACCGATGCTGCCGAGCGGAAGTTCGCCGAGTTGGTCTGCAGTGCGTTCAGCAGGCCCTTACGGGTGAGATCCGGACCGGCAGCCTTGAGGGCCTGCGCCAGCACGTATGCAGTGTTCACGCCGTAGTAGGTGTAGAAGTTCCACGGGAGACCACTGGCCTCGACGAGGGTCTTCATCTGCGCGACGTACGGATTACCGATGTCGGTGATCGGGGTCAGGAAGCTCGGGGTGTACATCTTGTTCATCAGCTTCGTGGCCGCAGCACCGAGAATGCCCTTGATAATCGTGGGCTCGGAACCGACCGAGGTCACCATCCAGGTCGGAGCGAAACCGACCTTGGCCGAGGTGGCCAGCAACGCGGCCGTAGCCTGCGTGATGCCGAAGAAGGTGACCAGCTGGCAGCCGGCCGTCTTCATCTTGATGACCTGCGACGCAAAGCCCGCGGCAATGTTCGTGGCGGCGAAGGACGTCGTGGTGGTGAAGTCCATGCCCGCGGCCTTGAAGCCGTTCGATGCATCAATGCCGAAGTCACCCTCTTGGTACATGAAGCAGCGCTTGAGGCTGTTCAGCTCAGGGGTGTTGGTGATGTAGTACGCCATCGCCTTTGCCTCAACTGCGTAAGACGGCAGGTACGGAATCGTGGTCGGGTACTTCTTCACGTTGCCGAATTGCGAGGCGCCAGTGTTGATGAAGACGTCAGGCACATTGCGCTGGTTCAAGGTGTCGATGACTGTTGCGTGCTGATCGGTGCCGAAGGCTCCGTACATCGCGAAGATCTTGTCGCTGAGCAGAAGCGTGCTGGTCTGCGCCTGCGTGGTCGCCGGGTTGTACATGTCGTCCTTGGCAACGAACTTGATCTGGCGACCGTTGATGCCGCCGTTCTTGTTCACGTAGTCGAAGTACGCCTGAGCAGCCTGGGGGATGTACAGGTAGCCGGCCGATGCCGGGCCGGTCTGCGGCGAGGTCGAGCCGATGACGATCTGAGTCTTCGAGACCCCGGGGTCAGCTGCCTGCGACGGAACCGCGAGACCCACGGCGCCCACGGCCACGGCTGCGGTTGCGGCCAGCCCCTTGACGATCAGTTTCTTCTTCACGTGCACTCCTTGGCTTGGGAGTCCCACACCACATTCATCCAGGGTTTGCCTAGATAACACCTGCCGTGCGACTCGGATTCACGAAGGCTAGCCGTGACCAAGGCCCTCTGTCATCAGTTTGCTACCGACGAGTAGCAAGTCGGCGCCAGGCCGAGGACAGCAGCCCCATCACGCCGCCCGGGGCGATCAGCACCACCACGACCAGGAGTAGCCCATAAACGAAGGTCGGCAGGTTATTCGTGACTTGATCACTCCAGCCTCGCTCCCCCGCGAGGTTCGAGACCGCAGCCGGCAGGCCCACGAGTAGCACCGCGCCGATCACGGCCCCCACGAGGGAGCCCCGGCCTCCGAGCACGACGCCGACTAGCAGCGAGAGCGACAGTGCGACCCCGTAGGCGCCCGGCCCCACGTAGGTCAGGATCTGGGCGAAGACAGCGCCGGCCAGCGCTGCGAAGAGGCTGCTGACCACGAAGGCGGACACCTTCGAGGCCGCCGGCGAGATGCCCGCGAGAGCTGCCGCGATCGGATCATCGCGCACGGCCTTCCACACGCGACCTTGTCGGCCGCGCACCAGATTCAGTGCGACGAAGCCGGCAATGCACGCCACCGCAATGGAGACGGAGGCCTGCCACTGCTCGAGTACGAATCCTGCGTCGGTGACCGTGCCGGATGGTGTTGCGGAGATCGCCGATGCTGACGGCACTGGAACGGGATCTGCGGAGGCGGTTGACCCGGCACCCGTGACGTCATCCACCGTGAGCATGTCGCCCGGAGCAGTCGAACCCGTGACATCCGACGGCGTCAACATGTCGCCCGGAGCAGTAGAACCAGTGACATCCGACGGCGTCAACATGTCGCCCGGAGCAGTCGAACCCGTGACATCCGACGGCGTCAACATGTCTGACGACGAGGACGCGGAATCGGATGGCGCAGCACTCGCACCCGAGAGAGCCTGATCCAGTGCTGCCGCATCGCTCGCCACGGCAGCATCCGCGGCGGCAGCGCTGTCAACGGCGTAGCCGCCTTCGGGGTAAGGAACCGTCAGCATCAGGCCTTGGCTGCCGCCGAGAATCCCCGGGAAGCGCGCAGCGATGGATGGCAAACCGACAGCGATGCCTAGCGTGAGACCCGCCAAGTAGGGACCACGTAATCGCGCCGCGAGCATTCCGATGATCAAACCTGCGATCACTCCACCGAGCCCGGCGAAGATCACCGACCAGACTGCATTCCACTGCATGCCGAGAATTGGAACCGTCTGCCAATTCAGGCTGGTGACCGCGAAGACGTAACCACCGACAGCCATCAGCGCGCCATTGCCCAGCGATACCTGACCTGACAGTCCGACCAGGATCACCATGCCGAACATCGCAGTCGCGTACATTGCGGCAAGCGCGATGTAGTAGCTCATCAATGGTTCGACAATCACGTTCAGGCGCGAAAGCAGCAGCCAGATCGCAATGAACAGCGGGGCGTGCACCAGCAGGCGAGAATTACGCAGCCAAGAGGGCATCACTACACCGCCCTCGACTTGCCACGACCGAATGCGCCGCCAGGGCGCACGACGAGAGTGATGGCCAGCAGGATCAGCACGACAATGGGCGCGTCACCGGCCTCGCCGTATCCGGTCACCAAGGCGAGTACCAATCCCGTTCCGACGCCGAAGGCCACAGCGCCGATGAGACTGTCGAGCCCCCCGACGACTGCAGCCGTGAAGGCGAAGATCAGCAGGATGTCGAAGCTGTTGGGCGACAGGCTTGCGGTCGGCGCGATCAGAACGCCCGCGACTGCACCCACAACTCCCGCAAGTGCCCAGCCGAAGGCCAGCATTCGATTGACGCGAATGCCCGAGAGCTTCGCTACCTCCGGGTTGAATGCCGAGGCCCTCATCGACAGGCCCAGCGACGTGCGAGTGAAGAGCAATGTCAGTGCGACTACGAGCACCGCAGTCACGACATAGACGAGGATGTCGTACCAGGAGATGGGCCAGATGCGACCTGCGATCTCAAGCCCGTCATTGGCTACCGGCGGCGCAAACGACTTCGGATCACCGCCCCAGATCATCGAGGCCAGCGCCTGCAAGGAGATGAGCACTCCGAAGGTCGCGATGATCGAACCCGACGTATCAAGTCGCTGCACTGGTCGCAGTACGAGTGCGTAGACGATCAATCCGAGGATCGCGCCTGCAGCGAGACCGGCCAGAAGCGCGAGAATCCACGAGCCCGTCGCTACCTGAACCGCAAGGGCAATGAAGGTCGTGAACATCGCTTGCCCGACCTGCGCGAAGTTCACGATGCGAGTCGAACGCCAGACCAGCACAAGAGCGAGGGCGAACAACGCGATGACAGCGCCGCTCGAGAATCCACCCAGGAGGTAGTCGATGAAAGTCGTCATGTCAGCGCCTACGAACCCAAGTATGCATCGCGTAGTTCATCATCAGCCGCGATCTCTTCCGCGCTGCCGACCCTGACGACATGGCCGAGATTCATGATGACGCCCGTTGTCGCGACTCGAAGGGCCGTGACGGCGTTCTGTTCCACGAGCAGCACCGCAAGATTCTTCTCACGTGCGAGCTGACTTACGAGCTGCAAGATCTGGGTGACGATCAAGGGCGCAAGTCCAAGTGACGGCTCATCGAGGAGCAGGCAGGTCGGGTCACACATGAGCGCGCTACCAATGGTGAGCTGCTGACGCTCACCACCACTGAGGGTGTCGGAACGCATTCGCCGGCGCTCGGCCAGAACCGGGAACATCTCGTAGATCTCGGCAGAGGTCGCCTTGCGCTCAGCACTCGGTCGCCAGAGACCGCCGAGATGCAGGTTCTCCTCGACCGTGAGCTCGGGAATCGTCGAGCGACCTTCCGGCACAAGGGCCATGCCCGAACGCACGATGTCTTCGGGAGCGCGGCCGGTGATGACGATGCCATCGAGTTCAGCAGAGCCGGAGGCGGGCTTCACTAGGCCGGCCAGGGTGCGCATTAACGTCGACTTGCCGGCGCCATTGGCACCGATGACTGCCGTGACCTCACCGCGCGGGACGACAAGGTTCACCGCATCGAGTGCGCGAACCGCACCGAAACTGACACTGAGCTGCTTGACCTCGAGCATTAGCTGGCCTCTTCGTGACCGAGGTAGGCCTCAAGCACTGCAGGGTTGTTGCGAATCTCCGCGGGCGTACCGGAGGCAATCACCTTGCCCGCATCGAGGACCCAGATGAGATCGCATACGTTCATCACGAGATCCATGTGATGCTCGACGAGCAGCACGGTGCGCTGAGGCGTCCAACTGCGAATCAGGGCGCTCAGCTCAGCGATGTCGCCGACGCTCACGCCACCGGCCGGCTCGTCGAGCATGACGATTGAGGGATCGCTCACCAATGCACGAGCGAGGGCTACGCGCTTTTGCACGGGGTACGGAAGCTCAGCGGGAAAACGGTCACGGGCATCCGCAACGCCAAGTTCAGCCATCACCGCGAGTGATCGCTCGCGCAGTCGCGCGATGCGCGTATCGGCCCACGGCATCGCGAGCCCGTCGGCGATGATGCCGGTGCGAATGGAAGACGAGCCACCGAGCATCACGTTGTCGAGTGCCGAAAGCGACGGAAATAGACCGACTCCCTGGAGACTTCGCGCGACGCCCAGCTTGGTAAGACGTTGGGGCTTGATGCGGCGCTGCTGCACGCCGTTAATCGACACGGTGCCGGAGTCGGCCGTCAGGAATCCCGACAGCACGTTGAAGACGGTGGTCTTGCCGGCGCCGTTCGGGCCGATCAAGGCGTGGCGGGCGCCCTGCTCGATCTTGAGCGAAAGGTCGCGCGTGACCTTGAGGCCGCCGAAATGCTTTTCCAGTCCCTTTGTTTCCAGCG
>CALFIA010000326.1 GCA_937876275.1 uncultured Actinomycetes bacterium
CGCCGTAGCGATGAGCATCGAGGCCGTCACCGCAGAAGCGATGAGACCCGAGGTGGTTCGTTTCAGAGCGAGCACTCCTGACACAACGGGGAAGAACGCATCGGGACCTTCTCGGTCACGACGCGAGTTGGGTACTGCGTGTGCAACGGTTCGACCACGGGGCCGCTGACGTCACGGAACCATAGAACCACGAGATTTAGGGTCGGGTTCGTATTCAGGGCGAGTTTCACGTACTCGACGGTCTTGTCGTCGTACGGGAACTGTGGAAGACCTGCGTAGAAGGCGTTATCGCTCTTGCTCATGACGCCATGCAGGGCCGAGAGCCACAGGTTGGGCAGCGTTCCTGAGCCGTCCCACAGCAAGGTGGTCTTGTCGGGGTACTTCACGGCAGCCTGCTGGGCATTGATGATGGCCTCGCCCACCAGCAAGTTGTTCACGCCGCTGACGCGGGCGGCACCAGCCGCGATACCAGGAGCGGCAGCGAAGCCGGGGGCGAACTCCTTCGGGGTCGGGCCGACGTAACCGAAGAGCATGACGCCGAACACTCCGGCAACGATTGCGGCAACGAGCGCGTTCTTGCGGCTGAGGCCACTGAGCAGCGTGGCGATGCCGATGCCGACAAGAGCCGCGAGAAGCGGGCTGGCACCGAGCAGGAGCGAGTCGAGGCTCTTGAGCGTGTAGTAGCTATAGAGCGGATTGACATGAGCGGAGCGCGCTCCGGGAATCGCTACGGCGAGGAAAACCGCCATGCCGATTACCGGCCCGGCAACGGCCACAGCGAGCGGGCTACGGCGGCTGCGGAACATCCAGACCGCGAAACCGATCGCGATGATCGGTGCAGCAATTGCCATGCCGATGTTGAACGGCACCATGCCGACACCCACCGCGCCGAGATCCTGAATAAAACTCGTGGTGCTCGCACCCGGATCAGCCTTGATCACTGCACGGGTCTGCATGATGCTCGTGCCGCCGACGAGAGCAGCACTGGCGATAGCCCACACCGGAGCCGTCCACTTGGTGTGACGCCACAGTGCAATCAGCACGATGACACCTGAAGGCACGAGGCCGAGCACCAGGGGAGTCCAGAGCGCATTGACGGCAAGGGCAGCGAGCGGGATGAGCGCCCAGCCATAGCGACGAGCCGATTGCCAGTTGCGCGCACTGAGGTAGCCGGCAACAACGGTGATGCTGACGCCCATCATGAAGTTGATGAAGCCGGCGTTGAACAGCAGTGTCGGCGAGCCGAAAAGAGCGAAAGCACTGAACGCGATGATCGCGATCGGTGCGGCAAAGCGCATGCCCGACAGGCGCTTGGTGAGATCGCCGGCAACCCAGGCCAGGCCGGCCAGGCAGATTGCGAAACTCAGAGCCGTCCATTGCACATACGGGAAGAGCAGGCCGGGGCGATCGAGTAGCTCAGTACCGCGCTGGCTCGCCAGCTGCGCGAACGACCACAGGGTCGTATGCAGGCTCGGGTACCACTGATTCCAGGCGATGGAACCATCGATGGTCGGCCAGGTGGTGCTGCCGATCTCGTAGGTGTTCGCGAAGGTAGTGAAGTGACCCTGGTTATCCCAGCCGGTGAAGAACAGGCCGCTGACAATCTCGATGGTGCTGCGGCCGATGTAGGCAGCCATAAGCCACACGCCGGAGATCACCGCGAGTGCACCGACTAGCCAGTCACTGCGCATCGGGCGCGGAATCGATTGGTTCTCGATGCGCGGGATGAAACGGATCAGTGCGAGAAGCAGTACGAAGACCGCGAGGCCGATATGCGCGCTATCGATCGTGACCGGCGTCGAGCCGCCACGCGGCACGGCGATCGCCATGATGCCGAGCA
>CALFIA010000327.1 GCA_937876275.1 uncultured Actinomycetes bacterium
GATCTCGCTTTGCCCTCTATGCCACCGGCACTGGCATCGGAGTCGAGGCCGTGACTGACGATGACTGGGCAGCGGAGTACTACTCACTCGACATCGCCGCCGGCATCGTCGACTCGATTGACGACGCCATCGCGCACATTCGACGCTGGTCGAGTGGTCACACGGAGGCAATCGTCACTGACAGCCAGTCGGCTGCGCAGAAGTTCGTGGCCGGCGTCGACAGCGCGGCCGTCATGATCAACGCCTCAACCCGCTTCACCGATGGTGGCGAATTCGGCTTCGGCGCTGAGATCGGAATCTCGACCCAGAAACTGCACGCCCGCGGGCCGATGGGTCTCGCCGAGCTCACCACCACCACCTTCGTGGTCACCGGCGATGGTCACATTCGTGGCTAAGGCCACCGACTAGAGTCCTCCCAGAAGCCCCCGAAAGGAACGCCATGTCTTTGATCAATGCCGCCGCCCGCCTTGCGGAAGAGGCGCCGATCGATAACCCCTCGGTGCCCGCCTGGGCGTTCGGTGCCTTCGGCTTCGGAATCCTGGCAGTGCTGCTCATCATTACCGTGATGCTGAAGGTCGAGCGCTAAACCCTGCTCGTCCACGTCGGCTGGCAAGTGCCACCGACCTGAATCCTGAGGTGGATCATGACCGCTCACCGTGTGGGCATCATGGGCGGAACCTTTGACCCCGTTCACCTGGGCCATCTGATCGCTGCGCGCGAGGTGGCTCGGCTCTACGACCTCGAATCGGTTTTCTTCTCGCCGGTATCCAGGCCGTGGCACAAGCAGATGAGAGGGCTCGCTCCCGCCGCCGACCGGGTCGCCATGCTGGAGCTGGCTCTGGCCGACGAACCGATGTTCTCAGTGACCACCGTCGACATTGATCGCGGTGGCGACACCTACACCATTGACACCCTCGATGATCTCGACGCGCAATTCGAAGCGAGCCATCCCGGCGAAAGCGTGGAGTGGTTTTTCATCACCGGAGCCGATGCGATTGCTGCATTTGATTCGTGGAAGTCGACTGATGAACTTCTGCGTCGTGCTCATTTCATCGGCGTCAGCAGGCCGGGGCACGAACTGCGACTGCCTGACGTCAGGGGAGCCGAGCGCATCGAGCTGCTCGATGTCGATGCAGCCGACATCTCCTCGACGAACGTGAGGGAACTGGCAGCACGCCAAGAGCCACTCGACGGACAGGTTCCCCCGGCCGTGGCGACGTACGTCTCTGAGCACGGGCTCTACCGGAGCCCTCAGTCATGAGTCAGACGCGCGGCCGACGCAGGGGAGCTGTCGCCCTGGTCATTGCGGTGGTAGCTGTTGCTTCCGCTGCCATCGGGATCCTGCTGACTCGCACCTCGCAGGAAGAGCCGTTGCCCGTACCGAAGCCATCGCCGACGGCAACGGCTCTTCCTGATCGGCCGGGTACGGTGCTGCTGCAGTTGAAGGATTCCGCCGGCAAAGCCGTGGTGAACCTGCTGCTGGGAGGTGAGCCTGCGGAGCACGCGGGTTCCAGTCTGACGCTTCCACCCGGGCTCCTGATCCCGACTCCTGGCGTAATTCCCTTGGAGTCCACCCCAGAGAGCGCCGACACCTTGGCCGCGAAAAACGGAGTCTCTACCCTTCTGCTCGTCCGAGTTGATGCCACCTTGACCCTCGACAGGCTGGCTCTCGCCGGGCTAGTGGAGTCCGTTCATGGCATCACCATCGACGCGGGGCTGGGCACCTTGACCCTCGATGGAGTCTCTGCCGCTGACTACGCCACTTCGCTCAAGCCCGGCGAGGATGAGTCTGTGCGCCAAGAGCGCGCTCGAGCAGTGATCATCCAGGCACTGCGCGGACTGCCGGAAACCGATGAGTCAATGCGTCAGCTTCTCGCGAGTCTCGGGTCTCTTGCTCGCACCACCGCCACCAATGACGAATTGGTGCCCCTTCTCGCTCAGGTACACGCGGATGCCTTAAGTGGCAACATGCTCAAGGGCGATCTCCCGGTCACTGTCGTAACCTCGGGCGCGACCGACGCCGTCGTTGTCGACGACGCCGCAGCACGGGCGATGATCGAGCGAATTTTTCCCACCGACCTGCTGACAACCGGTGAGACTCCGCTACCGCGAGTGGTGCTCGAGTCAGCTGGGGCCAGTGCCGGCTACCTGCTTAAGACTCGGCGCGATCTCACTGATTCAGGGATCGCCGTGATCGATGGCGGCACCTCACTGATTCCCCTCAAGGTGAGCCGGGTCCTCATTAGCGCGGGAATTCCGCGCTCCCGCGACCTCGGTTTCTCGATTGCTGACTCCTTGAGCCTGCCTGCCTCCTCCGTGCGGGCGAGTGACGGTGCTCCTGTCGACGTGATCCTGCGACTAGGAGCAGATGAGGGTCTCACCCCATAGGTGTGAGAGGCTGCAGGCTCGGAATCAACGAAAAGGTGACACGTGACGGCAAGCCCTGAATCGGTACAGCTCGCAATCGCAGCTGCTCTCGCAGCCTCGGAGAAGCTTGCCGAAGACATCATCGCGATCGATGTCAGCGAGCATGTCGTCATTACCGATGTCTTCCTCATGTGCTCCGCCGCCAATGACCGTCAGGTTGCCGGTGTCGTTGATGCCATTGAGGAAGCACTGCTCAAGTTAGGCGCCAAGACCCTGCGTCGCGAGGGTGAGCAGGAGAACCACTGGGTGCTACTCGACTATGGCGACATCGTGATCCATGTGCAGCTCGCGGAGGAGCGCATTCACTATGCGATCGAGCGACTGTGGAAAGACTGCCCCCTCATCGCCCTGCCTGCCGAGGTCAATAGCCCGCGCAGTGCTCGCACCTGATCGAGGCTCGACATGACAGCTCCTCGGCGCCTGGTCTTCTGGAGGCATGGTCGAACTGAATGGAATGCGCAGATGCGCTTCCAGGGTCAGACCGACATCGCCCTTGATGAGGTCGGCCTTGCTCAGGCTGAGCGGGCAGCAGCAATGCTCGCCTCCTTGCAGCCGTCGATCATCATCTCCAGCGATCTCACGCGTGCTCATCAAACGGCGAGTGCCCTTGCCCGAATCGTTGGTGTCAACGTCGGCACCGATCAGCGTCTGCGCGAGACGTTCGCCGGTGACTGGGAGGGTCTGACTCGCGACGTTCTTGAGAGCAGGTACGGCGCCGAACTGGCTGCTTGGTCAGCCTTCTCTGACGTGCGGCCCGGTGGCCATGGCGAAACGCGAATTGAAGTGGCTGATCGCATGGAGGCCGCCGTGGTCTACGCGCTCGCTGATCTCCAGCCAGGGCAGACCATGGTGGTGGCGACCCATGGCGGTGCAGCGCGTACGGCAATCGGCCGATTGCTTGGGCTGCCGCATGAGACATGGGGCGCGCTGGGAGTGCTCACCAATTGCTCGTGGTCGGTACTTGTCGAGAATCTCAGCGGCCAAGGTTCCCCGTGGCGCCTGCAGGAGTACAACGCCGGAACGCTTCCGGAGCCGGCGTTGGGCGATGACCGCTAGTTCGAACAGGGGTCGATTTCACCCCGAATGACGCCCTAGGTATGCTTTGGCTTCCCAATACGGGGCTGTGGCGCAGCTGGTAGCGCACCTGCATGGCATGCAGGGGGTCAGGGGTT
>CALFIA010000328.1 GCA_937876275.1 uncultured Actinomycetes bacterium
GAGATATTGCGGCGAAAGTGCCGGCGAGGCACCACTTTCGTCAGGACGCGCCCATTCAGGCTCACTGCTGCGTAATAGATGAGCTCTGACTTTGCCTCATCAAGGAGCGCCTCAGCAGCCTGAATAGCCTCCTCGGTGCAGCGTTCAGCTCGATGCCTCTCGATCGCCGTCATTCCGAGCCTTTCTGGGTCGTCGATTTCACGGAAGGAGTTACCTAGTCGACCGCAGGAAGCGGCTCATCCGACGCGAATCTCTTCAGCACGTTCCCGGTCAGGCGTGAGACGTGATTGTCGTAGTCGTTCATCGGGAGGCTGGTCGCCCACGTCATGGATGCGGCCGCAAAGACTCCGCCGCCATTGCGCGAGCTGAAATAGGTGATGTCTCCGTGGACATTCGGGTGTTCCATTCCATTCATACCCGAACTGGGGAAGTACTGATCCTCCGGAACAACCATGTCGTACGCGTTATGCCCGAACGAACTGGCAATGAGCATCGTGTTCGGCGGAGTGCCCAACGTGAGGTCATAACGATCGAATTCATGACCTGCCGCTCCATTGCCGATAAGGCCGGTGTCACCTATCGGATCGCCGTAGGAGATGCCCTCCATCATCCAGTCAAGACGCGAATCCTTCGCATCCGGGAGCTGGAAGTAGGGAGCACTCGTCCCGAAGGCATGAGCCGTGTAACCGACTCCCCAGATGCGCTGTGCGGCACGACCTCGAAGTCGCCAGAGTCCGCCCTTCTCTCCCGAGTGGCTGTGGAAGCACTCACCCGGATTTGCACGCCATCCCTGATCACCCTGCTCACCACGGCGTACCTCGATCACGTGCGGCATGTCGGGGTTCGGAACGGCAACCCAGTACATGCCATTGCCGCCCAAGTACATTCCGCGGCCGCCTGAAGCAACGTACTGCTCCCATGCATCCACGATCGGAGTCGAGTAGTACTCAGGGTGACTTCCCGTGACCACGACGTTGTAGTTCTTGAGGAGTTCGGATCCCTGATCGTGAAGGTCATGGTCCGTAACTACGTCGTAGTCGAAGCCCATCGCTTCCATCCAGTTCA
>CALFIA010000329.1 GCA_937876275.1 uncultured Actinomycetes bacterium
GCCGAAACTGCCCGGTCATGCGCTCCGTATGGCTATCGGCCTATGTGGTCTCGCACTCGCAGGCTACCTGGCCATCACGAGTTAGCAGGGCTACTCACTCGTCAGTTCAGATGATTGCCACGGCGTTGGCTGTCGTCGAAGCCCCACCCGGCACGTTGAGGGGGGCAGACACCAATAGACAGGTCCAGCGATTCTCTCTCCGGCATGCCGATGCGACGCCATCGAGATGCCACAGTTCGCCTAACGCGTAGCCCATCAGGGCGAGCAACTCCTGATGCATGAGACCGCCATCATTCTCACTGGAGAAGTCTGAATCGGGCACGGAGGGAAAGCACTCCACTGCGAATGTGTCGGTGCCAATTAGCGGAATACGGTGGTCCCACAGCCACTCGATGAACGAGCGTCGCTGAGCGAAGCCCGTGAATCGCCGTTCGCGGCGAACCTTCTCTCTTGATTCATCATCGGCGACCTTCAGGTACCACTCGCACCAACCCGTGTGGACGAGCAGAATGTCACCATCCTCCACCGAAACCTGCTGATGTGCGAGCGCCTTCTCGATGTGATCTATTTCGAGAGGGGTAGCGGTCAAGTGATCAATTGGCTCAAGTTCTGGATGCGACAGGTCTACGACCACGGCGCGTCCGACGATGGCGGAGGCCGCCCAACCTTGGATGCCTAGTCGTGTGGTCGTTGCCGCGATCTCGTCGTCGCCTACAAAGTTATAGAAGCCGTATGTCTGGTGCTTGCGGTGTCGAAGACCATCGATCTGCGAACTCGATTGCGGGTTGAATCGGTGGAGAAGATCCTCACGGTGTTCGGCGTGCCTGCTGGTGATCTCAAGTAGCGGTGCTGGACGGGATGGCAAGAGAGGCGGAGCAAAGGCGTCCATTGGGTAGTTCAATGAGAATGTATCGCCGGTCCTAACTGCTTCGATCCCTCTCAGCGATGACAGGCGATCCAACAGGCCCAGCGTCCCGACATCGCCGGACTCGCCTGGGCCGAAGAGACCCCACGTAGACCCTGGCGGCGCATCACTGCGGAGAAGCAGATCGGCATAGTCGGGAAGCGGGTCCACTTCAGCCCTCCCAGATTAGATCCGAATTCACGTCTGCCAGTCGTGTTTTGCCTACGAGCTGGAGAGCATCTCGAAGGTCGCGGATGGTGCACTCGAGGACTTGCGCGACACCTTGTTCGCCACGTGCTGCCAATCCCAGTAGCGGGGCCCGACCCATGAATGCGCAAGAAGCCCCCAGGGCGATTGCCTTGACTACGTCAGCTCCGGTGCTGATTCCCCCGTCCACGTAAAGGTCTGTGTGGTCGTCAAGCACTTCACGGACGCGGGGCAACACAAACGCTGAAGCAACAGCCGCGTCGAGTTGCCGGCCGCCGTGGTTTGACACCCAGACCGCGTCAGCGCCTGCACTTACGAAACGACGAGCAGTCTCGCTGCGCAGCACACCCTTGACGACGACCGGGAGTCCCGAGATCGACTTGAGCCACGTTACGTCAGCCGGAGTTACGGAGGGGGAGGGCTCAAGAGCTGTCGGATCAGGATTGCCGCGGACGTTTGCAAGAACCATCGAATTGGGAACCAGCTCGCGGTCGCGAGACTGCCGGCGGGCGGGAAGGACAGGGACGTCCACTGTCAGTACCAAGGCCTTGGTTCCTAGGGCTACAGCGGAACTCACCATGTACTCGGTGATACCTCGGTCCTTGAGT
>CALFIA010000330.1 GCA_937876275.1 uncultured Actinomycetes bacterium
CGGAGATGCTCGGCATCGTGCTGCGCGGCGAGGGCTTCGAACCCGTGTTCTGCGTCGACGACGCCCAAGCTGTTCAGGCGTTCCGCGACTCTCGACCCGACATCGTCCTGCTTGACCTCATGCTGCCGGGCATGGATGGCATCGACATCTGTCGCGCCATCCGCCAGAACTCCGGCGTACCGATCGTCATGCTGACCGCTCGCGGCGACACCGTCGATGTCGTGGTGGGGCTCGAAGCTGGTGCCGACGACTACATCGTCAAGCCGTTCAAGCCCAAGGAGCTCGTGGCTCGCATTCGGGCCCGCGTTCGTCGGCATGATGATTCGGCATCGTCGAACCTCGCCATCGGTGATCTCATCATTGATGTCAACGCGCACACCGTCACGCGCGGTGGGCTTCCGCTGGCACTGACTCCGCTCGAATTCGATCTGCTTGTCTGCCTGGCGAAGAAGCCCGGTCAGGTATTCACCCGCGAGGTCCTTCTGCAAGAGGTGTGGGGCTACCGTCACGCGGCCGATACGCGCTTGGTGAACGTTCACGTGCAGCGCCTTCGCGCGAAGATCGAAGATGATCCCGATCAGCCGGAGGTTGTGCTCACAGTGAGAGGCGTCGGCTACAAGGCCGGCCCGGCGGTCTAGCCGGCTCATGCGCTTCTCCGACCTGCTCCTGGCGGGCCCCCGCTGGGTTCGTCAGGTCTGGACAGGCTCACTCCTCGTACGCATCACCACCACGACATTGGTGCTCTCGATCGTCGCAATGGGTGTGCTCGGCTTTTCGCTGCTGTCGCGCGTGACCACCGGCCTGCTCAACTCCAAGGAATCCCTGTCCGTTGCTGAGGCAACGGCTGGTCTCGCGGATGCGCAACGCCTGCTCGATGCTGCATCCACCGGTGCGGCCGCGCCCGCTCCTTCGCGCCTTGTCGACACAGTCGTCTCCGCGCTCGCCTCTCGCGCTGGTGCTCCCGGTAACTATGAAGTTCTTCTGCTCTCGTCGAATCCCGGGGTGAGCGCGCCCGAGCGCGGCACCAACCTGGTGTCGGTTGCCTCCGTTCCCCTGGATCTGCGCACTGCGATCACCGATACCCAGCGTGAGTCATGGACGTATACGTCGATCAGTTATCTCGACGGACGCTCCGAGCCCGGTCTCGTGGTGGGCGCGCCGATCACGATTGCCGGAGTCGGGCCTTATGAGCTCTACTACCTGTTCCCGCTCGCACAGGAGCAGCAGACACTCGATCTGGTGAAGAGCGCGGTTCTCGGCACCGGTCTGCTGCTCGTTGGCTTGCTCGTCTTCGTCGCGTGGTTGGTCACGCGACAGGTTGTGAATCCGGTGCGCGCCGCTGCCGCCACCGCTCGACGATTCTCCGACGGCCACTTCGACGAGCGCATGCGAGTCAAGGGAGCCGATGATCTCGCGCAGCTCGCAGCCTCGTTCAATGAGATGGCGGCAAGCATCGGCGAGCAGATCGGGCAGCTGGAGAACCTCTCCCGCGTGCAGCAGCGTTTCGTATCCGACGTCTCCCACGAGCTGCGCACTCCGCTCACTACGATTCGCATGGCTTCAGATCTAATGTTCGAGGAGCGCAGTTCCTTCGATGCACCCACCGCGCGTGCTGCCGAGCTCTTGCAGACCCAGATCGATCGCTTCGAAGTTCTCCTCAGCGATCTCCTGGAGATCTCACGCTTCGATGCCGGCGCCGCAGTGCTTGAACTGGATTCCGTCGACTTCCGTGGAATCGTTCGCCGCGTCGTCGAGGCATCGATCCCGCTCGCAGATAAATGCGGTACTTCGGTACGCATGTTCGGCGGCACTCACGATTACCGCATCGAGGCTGATGCCCGCCGGATCGAGCGGATCCTGCGCAATCTGCTCGACAACGCCATCGAGCACAGCGATCGCAAGGGTGTTGATGTTGTCATCGACGTCAACGAGACGGCAGTGGCCGTCACTGTGCGCGACTACGGAGTCGGCCTGCGCCCCGGCGAGGCGACACTCGTCTTCAATCGCTTCTGGCGTGCCGACCCGGCACGTGCGCGCACGACAGGTGGAACCGGACTCGGCCTGTCGATCGCCTTCGAGGATGCGCGTCTACATCGAGGCTGGCTGGAGGCATGGGGCGAGCCCGGTCACGGCGCTTGCTTCCGCCTGACACTGCCGCGGTCGACACGACTGTCGATCATTGAATCGCCACTTCCCCTGGATCCGGAACAGGTCGAGTCAGGTTCAGGGGAGGATTCCAGCAAGACCAGACTCGTCGGCCGCGGGGTAGATCCGTCTGAACGCGGCTACATCATCGACAGTGCGAGGAAGTCATGAGAAAGCATCTGACGATTGCACTCGCCGCCACCTGCGCCCTACTTCTGGCCGGGTGCGGGAATCTGTCGACGACCTTGACCGCCCAGGTTCCGACCTCGGGTCCGATTCAGCAGGGCGAGAAGGTCACCGCCGGCACGAATGATCAGTTCATTCGAGTGATCGCTCGGCCGCCGACACCGGGCATGACCCCCACCCAGCTGCTCCAAGGCTTCCTTGACGCGTCCGCCTCATTCGAGGGAGACCATTTCGTCGCTCGCCAGTATCTGACGAAGCAGGCGAGTGACACGTGGGATCCCTCGACCGTTGTCCGCGTGTTCGAGGGCAGTGGGACTCTCACGGAAACTGGTCGTCGTGTCGATTTCTCGGCCTCTCAGGCAGCGACCATCGGTGCAGATGGCACCTATCGAGTCAGTGAAGCAGGGGCCAATCTTCTGGTCGGCTACGGGGTGGTCAGGGACGGGGGAGAGTGGCGTATCAGTGAGTTGCCCTCCGGCCTGGTGCTCTCCCAGCCCGATGTGGAGCGCACCTTCCGCAGCCTCGCTGTCTACTTCTTCAATCCCTCGTTCACCCAATTGGTTCCTGATCCGCGCTTGATACCGGTGTACGGCCCGGCTCAGGCCACGACCTTGACGCGCTATCTGCTTGCCGGCCCGAGTGACTGGTTGCAGCCGGCAGTGCGCACCGGGTTCCCCGATGGTGTGCGATTGAACCTCGAATCCGTGCCCGTGGTGAACGGCGTCGCGCAGGTAGATCTCAATCGCAGTGCGCGACTTGCGAGTGATGAGGCGCGGGTGTCACTCTCCGAGCAGTTGGTGTGGACCTTGGCGCAGCTGCTTGATGTGAGGGCAGTCAACATCACGGCATCGGGTGAACCCTTCCTCGTGCCCGACGTTGCGTCACCGCAGCCGCGCGATGCCTGGCCGGATGTGAATCCGAATTCGATGCCCGTTGGTGTCACCGGCTACGTCGCTCAGACTGCGGGAGTCGTCACGCTCACCGATCAGGGAACGACGCCCGCGCCTGGAGCCGCCGGCGTCACTGACTTCACCGATATTGCGATCTCGGGAGATAACACTCGCCTCGCTGGGATCGATAGCAAGGGCAATCTCGTCACCGTGCCCCTCACCTCGAGGGCGGCACGTCAGCGCATCACCTTGACGGGAGCGCCCAGTTCGCCTGCCTATGGACCAAACGGTTCCTTGTGGGTCGCCGTGTCGGGCACCGGCCTCATGGCGGTTGATGAGCAGGGAGTGGCCGCACCGATCTCGGTCGAAGGCCTCCCGAAGAGATCGTTTGTGCTGGCGGCAGTGCCCTCGCGTGATGGCACCCGGGCTGCACTCATCGTGCGCACCGGCGCGCGCACGCGCCTGCTTCTCGCGCGCGTGACGAGCAATGGACCGACAGCAAGCGCAGACCTCGCGATCTCGGATCCCATTCGCGTCGAGAAGCAGCTCACTGAGGTTGTCGACGTCGCATGGGAAGGCGCCGACAAGCTGCTCGTTCTTGGCAGCACCGGTGGAGCGGAGCTGCAGGCCTTTGAGGTGAACATCGCCGACGGTTCGGTCACTGGCGAAGGCGGAGTTGCGGGTGCTGTCAGTATCGCGGCTGCCCCCGGCCAGCCAAACCTGATGGGCAACTCCGAGGGCAAGATCTTTGAGGTTCTGGGCGGGGCCTGGCTCGAGCGCACGAGTGGCGTATCGCCGACATACCCGAACTAGTGACGAAGGCCGCGCAGCGGAGTGCTCGCCACAGTGGCTACGTCCGCGACTTCGTACCCGGCACCGACGAGGGTGCGAAGCGCCTCGGTCACGGTGACTCCGGTCGTGATGACGTCATCAACTACCACGATCTGCCCACGAATGTGATGTGAACGCTCGCTGAGCGCGAATGACGACTCAACGGCGAGGCGTCGCTGTTCTCGTCCGAGTAATTTCATTGCTCCGGAGTCTCGCGAGCGAAGGATGAGTGACGCTGACGTAGCGGGCTGTCCGATGGTGCGCAGTGCCTGAATCGCAGCTCTCACGATGTCCGCAAGCGGATCGGTTCCGCGTCGAGCACGCGAGTGCGCATGCGGCGGTATGGGCACGAGCGTCACGGCATCAGAGGTCACGCTTGTGACAGCTCTGGCAAGCAAGGCACCGAGAAATGGGGTGAGCACCTGCCAGCCATGTTCCTTGTGCGCGAGGACAACGCTCTTGCCGACACCGAGATAGTCGGTGGCTGCGAACGCCACTGCACCATCGGGCAGCTCACGCTCGAGAATGCCGCGAGTCAGGAAGGTCCAGCAGGCTGCGCATAGTACGGAGCCGGGCGCCTCGCAGCCTGCGCAGGATCGAGCGAGAACCAGGTCGGCGAGATCCGTGCGCAGTTCGCGCCAATCGAGCATGCACCGAGCATTGCTCTCACCTATTGGGATAACGCTTCACGAAGCCCCGCGGTGGATACCTCGGCGGTCTGGGGATATCAGTGCGGAAGCGCGGTGAGCCCGAGACTTACCCCGCGCACGACCGCATCGGTGCGCGATCGGGCGTGGAGTTTCTCCAGGAGTGCGCGCACGTGATTCTTGACCGTGTTCTCACTGATGCCCAGTGACTGCGCGATCGCGCGGTTGGGCTCGCCGGCAGCAATGAGGTCGAGTACCTGCTGTTCGCGGCGGGTCAGCACCACGGTCGGGGACTTCGTCCGTGTCGTAAGCGTGGGAATCGGCTGGGGAGCTAGGTCAGAGGCGAGGAGCTCGCCGTACCAGCTGTCGACTCGCGTACCTCGATGCGCAAGGCCAAGACGCAGAGTCTCGGAATGGATGCGGAAGCCCACGCGTTCGGCGAGCGTCCGAGACGCGACATTCCCGGTGAATGCCTTCCAGGTGATGACCTGAAGTCCCCATTGGTGGAGAGCCCAGGTGCAGGCCAGCCGAATGGCGGCAGTGCCCACGCCTCGCCCGCGTTGCCCGGGCGCGATCATGTAGCCGATTTCGGCAGCTCCGGCGCCATCGGGGCGCAGGTCAACCGTGCCGATCCACCGGTTATCGGCCTCGGTGATCACCCAGGTCGGGTTGCGCCACCACTGAGTGGGGGTGAGGCGGTCATTGAGGAAGGCCCGGGCGTCAGAGATGTCGTAGGGGCTGGGCACGGTGGTCCAGCGGATGATCTCGGGATCCTGGCAGCCCTCGACGATGTCGACGGCGTCGGTCGAGGCCGGCGGCCGGAGCGTTAGGCGGCCATCGCTGAGGATGGGCGGGGTCTCAGGCGGCACATTGGCAGTCTGGCATGACCAACTACGATGGGGGAGGGCCGAGTGAGGCCCGGCCCGCACGTGTCGTGAGTCACTTCGCCGGGTACGCCACCTGAAAGGGCTCAACACCGTGGGCATGTTCGACAAGATCCTCCGCGCGGGCGAGGGCAAGACCCTACGCAAGCTCGAGGCCATCAAGAATGCCGTCAACTCCCTGGAGTCCGAGTACACCGGGATGACCGACGACGAGCTGCGCGCACTGACCCATGAGTACAAGAAGCGCTACGAGGGCGGCGAGTCACTTGATGACCTCATGCCCGAGGCCTTCGCGACCGTGCGCGAGGCTTCGCGCCGCACCCTCGGCCAGCGCCACTACGACGTCCAGATCATGGGCGGCGCCGCACTTCACCTCGGCAACATCGCCGAGATGCGCACAGGTGAGGGCAAGACCCTCGTCGCCACGCTGCCGTCATACCTGAACGCCATCTCCGGCAAGGGCGTGCACGTCGTCACGGTCAATGACTACCTGGCAGCGCGCGACTCCGAATGGATGGGCCGGGTTCATCGCTTCCTCGGACTGTCGGTCGGCGTGATCCTTTCCAACATGACCCCGGCCGAGCGCCGTGTTGCTTACGAAGCCGACATCACCTACGGCACGAACAATGAGTTCGGTTTCGATTACCTGCGCGACAACATGGCCTGGAGTCGCGATGAGCTCGTGCAGCGCGGCCACAACTTCGCAGTCGTCGACGAAGTCGACTCGATCCTCATTGACGAGGCCCGCACCCCGCTCATCATCAGCGGCCCCGCTGACCAGGCTAATGACTGGTACGCCGAGTTCGCTCGCATCGTCAGCCTGCTCAAGCGCGACGAAGACTACGAGGTCGACGAGAAGAAGAAGACCGTCGGCGTGCTCGAGGCTGCGATCGACAAGGTCGAAGATCAGCTCGGCATCGACAATCTCTACGACACCGTCAACACCCCGCTCGTCGGCTTCCTCAACAGCGCCATCCGTGCAAAGGAACTCTTCAAGAAGGATCGCGACTACGTCATCATCGACGGCGAGATCCTGATCGTCGATGAGCACACCGGCCGCATTCTGGCTGGTCGCCGCTACAACGAGGGTCTTCATCAGGCCATCGAGGCCAAGGAAGGCGTCGAGATCAAGGCCGAGAACCAGACTCTCGCGACCATCACCTTGCAGAACTACTTCCGTCTATACAAGAAGCTTTCGG
>CALFIA010000331.1 GCA_937876275.1 uncultured Actinomycetes bacterium
ATCTACACAGGCGAAGACACTCTTTCCCTACACGACGCTCTTCCGATCTGTGCGCAGGGCGCCTTGCGCAAGAGGGAATTGACGCGCACCTCGTCGGCCTGAGTGGGGCCGAGGCCCAGGACCTCAGCAGCCTGCGGGTTCTTGGTGCATAGATCAACCAATGCCTTCAAGGTCGCCGTGCGAGGCCGGGTGAGCTCCGTGAAGCTCAACGAGGCGAGATCGAGCTTCGGCCCTGCAGTAGGCGAGGTCTTGCCCTCGCTGGGAGGCAGCAGGATGAGCACGCCTGGACGTTACCCGAGTACCGCATGGCATGCTCACTTCATGAAGCTCGCACTCGCAGGTGTCGCCGTCGCCGCATTGGTTCTCAGCGGATGCTCGGGTTCCTCTACTCAGACCAATGCCACCTGCGACTCGGAGACATTGCGCAGCACCTTCGAGATGATCCTCCACGACTCCGACATGACGCTTGCCTCTGTCGACTCCGTCGAGTGCAGCGGCGAGTGGGCGGTGGTGCACGCGACGCTGACAGGTGACGGGGCAAGCGGTGCATCTGAACCGTCGATCTTCGAGCGTGTAGGTGCGGACTGGGTGCTCAAGGCACCTGAAGGAGTCTGCGGTACTTACACGGCAGGTGACGCACGGCCGAATGATGCAGTCGTGCCGGAATCTCTGTGGGAGTCCGGCTGCGCGATCGCCTAGATCGTGCCGGCACTCAGGCCGTTAAGAACCTCGCGGGCCCGAGTGCGTACCTCGTCGAGATCCGAGAGTCGGTCCAGGCCTGCGAACTGCTGAGCCATTCGATGATTTCCCCGAAGTGACTCGCGGTTGCGATCCAGGAAATCCCAGTAGAGAGTCGTGAGCGGGCACGCGGTATCACCTGTGCGCTTGGACGGTTCATAGGCGCATCCCGAGCAGAAGCGGCCCATGCGCTTCACGTAGGCACCGCCTGCGGCGTAGGGCTTGGTCATCATCGCTCCGCCGTCGGCATGCAGGCCCATGCCAATGACGTTCGGCACCATCACCCAATCGGCTGCGTCGATGAACATTGCCTTCATCCAGTCGAGAAACTCCTGCGGCCGTACTCCGGCAATCAATGCGAGGTTGCTCAGAATCATCAGGCGCGGAATGTGATGAGCCCAGCCGCGCTCCATGACGTCGGATACGACCGATGATGCGCAGGCCATCTGCGTGCGTGCTGGATCATTGAGAAGGGGCAGCAGCGGGCGATCGGCCTTGAGCGAATTCGCAGATCGGTAGTCATCATCGAAGAGCCAGTAGACGCCATTCACGTACTCGCGCCAGCCGATCACCTGGCGGATGAATCCCTCGGCGGAGGCAAGGGGAATTCCTCCCGCATCGAACCGATCGACCACTGCGTCGACGACTTCGCGTGCAGTGACCAAGCCGAGATTGAGGTACGGGCTGAGGAGTGAGTGATTCACTGACCACGAGTCAGCCGGCATGGCGTCCTCGTACGGGCCGAAGCCCGCGAGTGCGGTGTCGAGGAAGTGCTCGAGCTGTCGGAGCGCACCGACCCGTGTGGTGGCCCAGGTGCCATTCGGCAGTGCGCCAGTGATCGGAAGTTCTCGCTCGACGATCGACTTCCACACGCGCAGATCGATCTCATCAGGTTCGTGATGCAGCGGTGCGGGCCAGGGGTGTGCGCCCTTGGGCGGTGGCAGTCGGTTTTCCTTGTCGAGATTCCAGGTGCCGCCGACTGGAGAACCGCCCTCCATCAAGATGTCGAGGCGAGTGCGCTGCCAGCGATAGAAGGTCTCCATGACCAGCGGACGACGATCGCCGGCCCAGGCGCGGAATTCCTCGCGAGAGGTCAGGAAGGTGTCATCCGGAAGCAGTTCGACTCCGCACTCACGTAACGCGCGCTGGGACGATGCAGAGCTTGGTTCAGTGCAGCGAATTCGCGCGTCGGGATGCACGCGTTGAAATGTTTCGATACCTGAGCGCATCGAGGGTGCTGCGATCGAATGGACAGTGAATCCCCGGTCACGCAGCTCTTGCACGACGTGGGCGCTAGCCGACATCAGGAGGAAGAGGCGTTGCGCGTGCCAGGTCCGCGAGCGCAGCATCTGCTCGCTTTCGATGACCAGGATCTCTGTGGTTTCCGGCGTTGCCCCTGCCAGCGCACCATGGCTCAGGCTCAATCGGTCGTAGGGGAGGAGTACTACATCTGTCATGCGCGCCGGCACTTCTCAGAGCAGTACTTCACGGACTCCCAGTCGCGCGCCCACGACTTGCGCCATTCCATCGGGCGGCCGCAGGAAAGGCAGATCTTCGGGGCGAAGCCATTCTTCGTCCGAGCCTCGCGTGAGGAGGGGCGACGATCAGGCACGGTTCATACTCGCACTCATGAGGGGCAGGCGCATCCGTGAGTGGACCGTGAAGCCAAGGAGCGCGTACCCTGCCTGACGGACGAGTCGGCCGGGTGATCGCGGCACGCAAGTGTCGAGGAAAGTCCGGGCTCCACAGGGCAAGGCGGTGGGTAACGCCCACCCGGGGCAACCCGCGGGACAGTGCCACAGAGAACAGACCGCCAGGAGCAATCCTGGTAAGGGTGAAACGGTGGTGTAAGAGACCACCAGCGCCATGGGTGACCATGGCGGCTCGGTAAACCCCGCCTGGAGCAAGACCAAGAGGGCCGCAAGGCCTGTGCGAACGAGCTGCTCGCTCGATGTTCGCAGGTAGGTCGCACGAGGCTGTCGGCAACGGCAGTCCTAGATGGATGATCACCATCGACTTCGGTCGATACAGAACCCGGCTTACAGGCCGGCTCGTCCCCTCATCCTGCGTCAACTGATGAAGAATGCCGAACGATGTGAGACAACGACTCTGGTCGGCGTGATGCCGTGGTTCACGATGGTGTCTCCCTGCGAGGTGGATGCAGTTCTGATGTACTGAGGCGTCAGTGGAATGAGCCCCGAGGAGAACTGTGCGAGCACTCTTTCGACCGTTGACCTTCCAGTCGCTTTCGCGCACTGTGTCGGCTGTCCTGGCGCTTCTTCTCGCCACTGTCACCTTCGTGGGGATGAGTGCTCCTGCCTCTGCAGAGCCTGCATGGGTGCAGTCGTATCAGAGGATGAGTCAGATAGAGAAGTGCATGGCCCAGCCCGGCGAGACTCCATGGCAGGAAGCGTGGGGCGCAGATGCGAGCTGGAAGCCGACCTGGGAGAAATGGGCCAATCATGGTGCCGGGGGATGGACGTGCACACGAACCATCAATTGGGCCTCGCCGGGTAGCGTGCCACTGAATGCATTGTGCTTTCAGATCGACACAAGAGGATCGGGTATCTGGGCCGATTTCAGCGCTGATCCGTTGAACCTGTCCCTGTCCCAGGGATTTCCGGGGACGTACTTCTTGCCCGCCGGCATGCCTGCGTATGCCGATGCTGGTTGTACCGCGTTGGCGAGTCCAGGGGTGATTCCTTACGACACTCTTCGAACGTCGCCAAGTCTGTCTGGACTGCAGCTCTTCATCCTGAGGCTGGTCATTCAGACGTCAATGGCGAGTAGCAACATTCAGCCCACGCCTGGCCCTAACCCGCCGGTCGCTTGGGCGCCTCCGTATGTCTACTTCGATTTGTGAGACGTTCGGCCGTCCGCTGAGGTGTCGGTCTGAATCCAGTGCTCCCAGCGTTTAGGCGGGAGAAGTGATTCGAATGCGCAGGCCGCCTGTAGGGCTCTCATCGAGCTCGAGGTTTCCGTGGTGAGCTTCGACCACTGACGCGATGATGCTCATGCCCAAGCCGAAGCCTCCGGTGGTCGAGGAGCGCGACTCATCGAGTCGGGTGAAGCGTTCGGTCACGTTGCTGCGCTTGTCGGCCGGAATGCCCGGCCCGGAGTCGTCAACCGTGAGCGTGATCTGCGAGTCCGCGGCCGTGAGTTCGACCGCTACGGCCGAGCCCTCTGGGGTATACCGAGTGATGTTCTGAACGATATTGGCGAGTACCTGACGCCATTGATCGGCCGAGCCGTTCATGAGTGACGGTTCGAGGTTCATCGTCACCGGTCGGCCATCACCTAGGTCGGTTAGATCGCCGAAGTACTCGCGCACGAGTGCGGTCAGGTCGAACTCATCCTGTGCCGATTGGCTACCTGAATCGATGCGTTCGAGCAGGAGAAGCTGGGTGACAAGATTCTCAAGTCGCCGGCTCTCGGACTCGATGCGATCCAGTGCACGGATCTCCATCTCGGATGCGTGCTCGCGCTGCCCTTGCAGAAGCTCGACGTAGCCACGTATCACCGTCAGGGGAGTGCGGATCTCGTGCGAGGCGTCGGACACAAACCCTCGAAGTCGCAGCTCCGAGGCTTCGACTGCGCTCAGTGACGCCGTCAGTGACTCGATCATGGTGTTCAGTGCGTCTGACAGCACTCCGAGCTCGGTGCCCTCAGGAGCTTCGGGAACGCGCAAGTGGGTATTGCCCTGGGCAATCTCCTCGGCAGCGATGACCATCTCGTCAACGGGGCGGAAGAGCCTGCGTACGAAGAGCCAGGCGATGAGAGAGCCGAGGGCGGTGACGATGACGACGCCAATGCCGAGCAGGATTGCCAACCTCGCGAGACCGCGCTTGAGCTCGTCAATTGGGGTGCCGGCGACAACTAGGGCACGATTCGGTCCGGAGACCACGGCGACTATTCGGTACTCGGGACTAAAAGCAATGCTTGTCGGCGTATCGAGAATGGCGTCGGCCTGATCCTTGGTGAGGACCGGGAATGGAAGCGGATTCGTGCCGAAGCCTGCGGGCCGCAGAAGCTCGCTTTGCGTTTCGTCCGGCCTGATGAGACTGATGGCATAGGGCAGGTAGACGTCATCCGGGAGCGGGCGAGGGTTTTCTTGAAGTGACTTCGTGCGCGCATCGCGTGCAGCGGCGATGAGACCACGATCGAGGGAGTCGTACTGGATGGTTCGGGTGGTGGTGAAAGCGATGATGCCCAGCAGGGCAGTGGAGATGAAGATCAGCAGGGCCGTGAGCGAGGTGATCTTGATGCGCAGGGTCATTGCTTTGCGTCCTGCAATTGATATCCGACCCCACGCACTGTTCGAATACTGACTGCATCGCCGAGCTTCTTGCGAAGGTACGAGATGTAGGTCTCGACCACGCTGCTCTCGACGCCAGGGCCGAGCCCCCAGACTCTGCTGAGCAGTTGATCCTTGCTCAGCACTCGACCGGAGTTCTCCATCAAGATCTCGAGAAGTCGGAACTCAGTTCCTGAGAGGGAGACCTCATCTCCTCCGACAGTCACGAGATGGCGATCGAAATCGAGTCGAACATCGCCATGGGTGAGTATTGACTCGGGGGCGCCAGCGGCACTGCGACGAAGTACGGCCTTCACTCGCCAGATGAGCTCTTCGATACTGAAGGGCTTGTGTATGAAGTCATCGGCACCTCGCTCGAAGCCGGCTCGTGTGTCATCGCGTTCCTGACGTGCGGTGAGCACGATGACCGGTGTGGAATCTCCTGCGTCACGCATGCGAGTCAAGGTCT
>CALFIA010000332.1 GCA_937876275.1 uncultured Actinomycetes bacterium
CCAGCAATCTCGGCCGGGATCGCCGCCGAGTAGGGGCCTTGATGCTTGCGGATCTCGTTGCGTGAAGCTGAACCCTGCTCGTACTTCGATACCCAGGGCACCTGCTCGAAAGTCAGCGCAGCCCACTGGTCAGGGCCGCTACGTCCGATGGATGACATCATGCCTCCTAATTATGACTTATATACTATTTCATAGTAAGAGGAAGCCTCTCCATCCGATCATTGAACACATACACGCGGGGACAGCGAACCGTCAGATCGCCCCTCGGCGATCCTCCTCCCAAACCCTGGCCTCACTCTGAAACAAAAGAAAAGGTCCCAGGGGATCAACCCTGAGACCTTTTCTTTAGACGCGGGGACAGCGATTTGCGGCTGTCACAAAGGTTTCAAACGGCAACGCTGCACGAGTCTGCGCGATCATCGTGCACCTCCATTCGTCAGGGTCAATGACGCGTTCAAGGTAGCGTCCAATCCGAAGGCAAAGCCCGCTGGCCGTCCCGGGAGTTCACCTCAGTCGCGGGGTGCAGGTTCCTTGTCTCCGCGCGCATCATCGGTGCAATTCAGACCGATCAACTACAGCGATTGAGCCACGGCCATGACGGAAACACCTAGGCGTCCGCGAGGCATCAGTAGCGCTTGGTACGCGTGGTAGACGTCGGGTCGTCCTGACCAGGTTCGTCGGGAAGGGGCGAGATCGTGGTCCACCTCGTGCAGGAGCGATCCGTCCGGAAGAACGAGGTGATCGACAAGAAACCCCCAGATTTCCTCGTACCAGTCGTCCCATTGGGCGTCGCCGGTCACGGCAAAAAGGGAGGCGACGGTGGCCAGTGCCTCGCAGGCCCCCCAATGAAAACGCTCGGTAACCACCGGGGTTCCGTCGAAGTCGGTGGTGTAGATCAAACCGCCTGGTTTGATCCATCCCTCAGTCAGAGCGCGCTGGGTTAGGGAGATCGCGGCCGGGAGCAGCCACGCTTCGGCCTCAGGGTCATGGACCGTTCGCAGCTGCAGGAGCAGCCGCGCCCACTCCAGACCGTGGCCCGGCGTGACGCCGAATGGCCGGAAGGGGTCTGCTGGTCGATCAATGTTGTAGTTCGGCGAGAACGTCCAGTCGGGGTCGAAGTGCTCCGGGATCCTCCAACCGAGGTCCCGTGCCCCGTTGTCGACGCTCTTGCGCGCGATCTCGAGTGCACGCCCGTATAGCGATGTGTCGCCCGTGGCGTGGCCCGCCGCGAGGAATGCCTCCACGAGGTGCATGTTCGCGTTGAGGCCCCGATAAGGCTCGCACTGCTCCCAGTTGGCCGAGAACGCCTCGCGACCGAGACACATTCGTGGCTCCCAGAAATGCGTGTCGACGACCGCGAGGGCGTCGGCGAGGATGTCGAACCCCCCGTCAACTTGTGCGCAAGCCAGGCTCGAGGCGGCAAGCACGACGAAAGCATGGTCATAAAGCCGCTTTGGAAAATCGGGAAGACTGTCGCCGAGACATGTGAACCAGCCGCCGTGCTCGGCATCGCAGAAATCGGTTGAAAGGGCACGGACCCCGTGGCTAAGGACTGCGCT
>CALFIA010000333.1 GCA_937876275.1 uncultured Actinomycetes bacterium
TGTGCTCTTCCGATCTCGTGTCCTCATAGGTCATCCACAGGGCCGTGAAACGTGCGGTCTCGGTGGTCAATCGGGCTGCGCCATCGAAGTCCGATTCGAAAGCCATGACTGAAGCGACACGATCCAAGTACTCATCGGCATAACGCACGTCCTGGTATTCGGCGGTGCGCTTGATGCCGTTGACCAGCATGTACCGCGAGCCAGCCGGAAAGGCACTGATGCGCTGGGCCTGCGAGGTGAGCTTGCTGCCGACGAGGGCGGCGGGGTTGGCGATCGCCAGATCGATCTCGGCCTTCTGCGCGAGTTCAGCCGCGATGGCCTCCTCGACCTCTGCCGGTCGTGAACCCAACGAAAGCTCGACCACCGGGCGCTGCGACGCCGCAGCGACGCGGTAACCCTCGGAGAATGCACGCAGGCTCGACTCGACGCCCTTGCCGCCTGCGCGGATTGCCTCCTCGAACTGCTCACGGGTGAACGGCAGCGTGCCTGAGGCGGCGATCGCCCCGAAGAGCACGGCGCTGATCACTGAGCCGGTCTCGTCGGCAATGCGGGCGAAGTCACCGCGCCAGAAGGATTTCGATGCACCTAAGGCGGCGTCGATTATCTCCTGAGAGTCAATACGACCGTCACCCATCGCGGTGCGCTCCGGCATGGCGTAGGTGCGGCTTGTCGAGGCAATTAGAACACTGCGATCGGGGGTGCAGAAACCACGCTGGATGGCTCGACCGGCCTCCATGAGTTCCGAAGCCACGACGACATCGACTTCACCGGGAGTGGGCATGGTGCTGAGCACTGGGTAACGCGGATTGGGGGAGTCTTCGCGGGGAAAGAGCTCGACGTAGTAGACGGTCGCACCTGTGCGCTGCGCGACGCCGGGAACCGAGGTGCTCTGCGCAAACCAGCCATTGTGCTCGGAGAGCGCAACGATCCAGTCGGAGAGCACGCCACCACCCTCGCCGCCCATCGCCAGGATCGCCATCGTGATGGGTCGAGTGCGGCCGGCGGCAGTGGCGCTCGCCTGAGTCATCGTGGTCATCTCAGTCATTCCTCGTCGGTCGTGGATTAGGACGCGGCCGGCTCAAGGCCGGTCAGTCGCCGCTCGATTCCGCGCTGCAGCCTGCCGATGTACCAACGACGCACGGCAAGCTTGGTTCGATCCCAACGACTGGGGTTGGTGATGATCTGCGTCTGGTAGAACGACGGGCACAGCGCCGCCGCGTGTGCGTTCTCTCCGCACAGGCCACAACCCACGCACGAACTGATCACCTGGGCAATCGGGTCAGTGCGCATCGGGTCGGGATTGTCGGCGATCGTCAGTGAGGGGCATCCGGAAATTCGGATGCACGAGTGATCGCCCGTGCAGGTCTCGGGGTCAACACCAAAGCGCTCCCTCACCACACGCTTGCCCTCCTTGGCCGCTTTCGCCATCGCCGGCTTCTCGCGGCGCATTCGATTCAGGGTGCACTCACTCTGCGCGATGATGACCTTCGGGCCCTTGTCATCGCTCGTCAGGGCTTCCTTGAAGAGGTCGCGCATCTCGGCGACCTTGAAGGTGTTCGTGGCAGTGCGTGCCCACTTGACGCCGATGCCGCGCACAGCGGCTTCGATCGGATGCTTGGTGGAACGAATCGGGTTGTCGGCGGCTGAGGAGAGTACGTCCTGACCACCAGTGGCTGCGCTGTACGCATTGTCGACGATCACCAGGAGCTGGTCGTTCTCGTTGAAGACTGCATTGCCAACACCGGAGGTAAGGCCGTTATGCCAGAAGCCACCGTCACCCATCACCGCGATCGGGCGCTTCATGGCTCCCGAGCCGTTCAGAGCCGAGGCCGCAGCCGAGCCCAGGCCGTAGCCCATCGTCGTGGCACCGATATTGAACGGCGCATTGATGCTGAACAGGTGGCAGCCGATGTCGGCGCTGACATAGTGCTCGCCCACCTCGCGCTGAGCGAGGGTGAGCGCAGCGAAAATCGGACGCTCTGGGCAGCCAGTGCAAAAGCCCGGAGGCCGGCCCTGCACAAGGTCAGTACCGATGCGAGGAGCCATCGGGTATCGGGGATCATCGGCCGGCAGGGCCAGGGCTGGCAGCTCGACGCCTTCGAGAGATTCAGGGGCGTACTTCTGCACGAATGCGAGCACGCCCTTGGTCACGGCGGCCGGCGTGTACTCGCCAGCAACGGGCAGCACGTCCTTGCCGTGAAGTTTCACTGTGGCATCTGCTCTGCGCAGGACGGCCTGAATGTTCTGCTCGATGTAATCGGGCTGGCCCTCTTCCACGAGGAGAACAGCTCGCTTGCCCTTGCAGAACTCGACGACCTCGTCATCGATAACCGGGTAAGTGACGTTCATGATGTAGAGCGGGATCTTGCTCTCGCCGTAGATGTCGGAGAGGCCGAGCAGCTCGAGGGCGCGATTGACATTGTTGAAAAGACCGCCTTGCAAGATGATGCCGATGTCCTGGCCCTCGCCCGGCAGGTATTCGTTGAGCTTGTTCTCCTTGATGTACTGCACGGCTGCGGGCCAACGCTTGGTGAGCTTTTCCTGCTCGTGCGCGAAGTTCATTGGCGGAAGCACAATGCGACTGAGATCGCGCTCAGGGTTCTCGACGGCTTCCTTGATGGTCATGGACGGGCGCTTGTTGTCCTTGGCAATGAATGAGCCGTGCAGATGACACGAGCGCAGACGGAGTTCGAGGATCACCGGGGTGTTGCTGGCCTCGGAAAGCTCGAAGCCCTTCTCGACCATGTCGACGATCGCCGTCAGATTCGGTCGTGGATCGAGAAGCCACATCTGCGACTTCATGGCGAAGGCATGCGTGCGCTCCTGCATGATGCTGGAGCCCTCTCCATAGTCCTCGCCGATGATGACCAGCGCGCCGCCGCGAACTCCGCCCGAGGAGAGGTTGGCGAGAGCATCCGAGGCAACATTGAAGCCGACGGTCGACTTGAACGTAATCGCTCCGCGAAGCGGGTAATGCACCGAGGCGCCGAGCATGGCACCGGCTGTTGCCTCCGATGCACTGTTCTCGAAGTAGATGTCGAGTTCGTCGAGGATCTCCTGGGCGTCGCCGAGAACGTCCATGAGGTGAGAAATCGGTGCGCCCTGATAGCCGCCGACATATGCCACGCCCGACTGAAGGAGTCCCTTGGTGACCGCGAGGATTCCCTCACCATGAAACTCCTGGCCCTCGCCGATGCGCAGGGCCTTGACCTCGTTGGCAAATGAGCGCTCAGCCATGGTTGCTCTCTTTTCGATAAGTGGTGCGGAACATCAAAGGTGCGGTGGTTCAGGAAGCATTCAGTGCGGCAATGACGGCGTTCGTGACGCCCTCAGTATCTGAGGTGCCGCCAAGATCCGCAGTTCGAGTGGCGGGGGAGGAAAGGGTCGCCGCGATCGCAGTCATGACGCGGCCGCTGATCTCCGCATGGCCGAGGTGCTCGAGCATCATCGCGCCCGACCAGATTGCGGCGATCGGGTTCGCGATGCCCTTGCCCATGATGTCGGGGGCCGAGCCGTGCACCGGCTCGAACATGGAGGGGTAACGGCGCTCTGGATCGAGGTTTGCGGAGGCGGCAATGCCCAGGCTGCCGACCGTGGCCGCGGCAAGGTCGCTGAGGATGTCGCCGAAGAGATTCGAGGCGACGATGACGTCGAATTCATGCGGTCGTTGGACGAGTTCAGCGGCGAGGGCATCGATGAGCACCTTGCGCGTGGTCACGGTGGGGTAGCGCGTGGCAACCTCGTCGACGATTTCGTCCCAGAATGGCATGGTGTGGATGATGCCGTTCGACTTCGTGGCCGAGGTGACGTGCTTCTTCTTCGTCGTGCGGGCGAAGTCGAAGGCGAACAGATCGGAAGAGC
>CALFIA010000334.1 GCA_937876275.1 uncultured Actinomycetes bacterium
TGGTGTCTGGTGCTGTATTGCTTGTGCTGTGGGGCGTGGGTGATGCGCTCAGTCTGAGTCTGTTGGTTCCCTCCGTCCCGCGCGGACAGCTCGTTGCCGTGGGAGTGCTCAGTGGGGTGGGACGAATCGCCCTGTCAACCTGGGCTGTGGTGTACATGCCGCGAGCACTGGACTCCGAGGCACTCCAATACGGTGCAATTGGCGTGACCTTTGCCCTCTTCACGCTCATCCTGGTAGCCGTCATCATCATGCTTGTCGCACCGCTGATGGTCTCGACGTGGGTGATGCGGCAAAATCGCCACCACCAGCAGGACTGATGTGACGGGCGATCGCCCGCGAGAAGGCGCGCACGGCGGGTATGCAGTGTGCGGGAAGGAAGGCATCACGATGCGCGTGAACTACGTAGTTCTTTATGTCAATGACGCGGAAACCTGCCGCCGTTTCTGGGTCGACTCAGTGGGAATGATCGAGAAGGACCGCAAGGAGTTCGGGGAGTACGTGATCGCCCAGGTCGGGTTCGCGGATCAGAACTTCGCCTTCGAGCTTGTGCCGCTCGCGATGATGGCCGACAATCCCTACGGCCTCGATCTCGCGACTCCTTCCATCGCGCTGCATGCTGACGATCTCGAGAAGACGCGAGCCGCGCTAGTCGAGCGTGGAGTCGAGGCGATGGAAATCGGCGATCACGGCGGTGTCATGAGCTTCGCCTTTAGTGACCCAGAGGGTCGGTGGTTTGCCGTTACGCGGTGACGGGATCCGTCGCTCCGCTATCGCGAAGCTCCTCCCGATTCCCGTCGTGTTACCTAGTCAAAAAGCGAATGCCCCCGAGAACCTTCGGGGGCATTCGCTTTTTGAGCGGGTGACGGGAATCGAACCCGCGCTCCAACCTTGGGAAGGTTGTGTGATGCCATTTCACTACACCCGCGAGGTGCGGGGAAATACTACCGAGACGCGTTGATGGTCTTGGTCAGAGCCGAGATCTTGACTCCTAGGTCACTGAAAGCCGACAGCTTTGAGTCGGAGTCGCGCTTAGCGCCGAGTGCTTCAAAGAGCCCGAGCTTCGGCTTGAGGATTGGAGTGATCTGGTTGAGGGCTGCCAAGGCTTGATCGTGAGATGTCGTGAATGCCTTCTCAGCCGCGCGCGCGGCAACGAGGACCTTGGCTTTGCTCGCACCAGAACTGGCAAGCGCGGCGGTGCGAGCGGTTGCCGCCTGCACACCATCAAGACTCGAGTCGGCCTGCGCGATCAGTGCTTTCGCATTCGCGAGGTCGGCCGGGCTCAAGCGATCTCCGTAATTGGTGACGTAACTAGCCAGCAGAGCATTCATGTCGGCGCGAAAATTGACGACGGCCTTGGCAATGTTGCCTGCAGCCGTGGAGGAGGCGGCATTGACTCCGGCTGGTGCGACGACCGCTGCGGCGGATGCTGATGCTGACGACGAGAGTGCCGTGACCGTGATTCCTCCGACGAGGGCAAGGGCGCAAGCGGTGGCCAGGATTCTGCGCATGTCTCATTGGAACACGTGTGAACCGACTTTGCGAAACGGCCCTGCCTAGACTTTTCCGCTAGCCTGCAGACATGGAGCAGCGGAACGTTCTCGGCGGATCATTGGAGGTCTGCAGTCTTGAGCCGCTGACGGGTTTCTACCGCGATGGCTTCTGCAACACCGGCCCGGACGATGTCGGGTCGCATACGGTCTGCGCGGTCGTGACGGCAGACTTCCTCGCTCATCAGGCTCTCATCGGCAACGACCTCTCCACCCCGATGCCCCAGTACGGTTTCCCCGGACTTCAGCCTGGCGATCAATGGGGCGTCTGTGCTGGCCGATGGCTGCAGAGCTTCGAGGCAGGTGTCGCTGCGCCCGTGGTGTTGCGGGCCACCAATGAGGCGGCCCTGCAATTCGTCCCCCTGGATTCCCTCGTGGAGTCGGCAGCCGACGCCCCGGATGACCTTTCGGGCCTATTGCCGTAACTGGGCAATCGCCAGGCGAGTAATCTCGTCCCGTGCTGCTATCTGATCGCGATATCAAGGCCGAGATTTCCGCGGGCCGCGTTGCCCTCGAGCCCTACACCGAGTCGATGATTCAGCCGTCGAGTATCGACGTGCGCCTGGATCGCTGGTTCCGGGTGTTCGAGAACCATAAGTACCCGTACATCGACCCGAGCCAGGAGCAGCCTGACCTCACCCGCATGATCGAGCCTGAGGGCGACGAGCCCTTCGTGCTGCATCCCGGTGAATTCGTTCTCGGCTCGACCTTCGAGGTCGTCAGCCTTCCTGACGATGTGGCCGGTCGCCTCGAGGGCAAGAGCTCACTCGGCCGCCTGGGTCTTCTCACTCACTCGACTGCAGGATTCATTGACCCCGGCTTCTCCGGTCACGTGACCCTCGAGCTCTCGAACGTCGCAAATCTTCCGATCGTGCTGTACCCCGGCATGAAGATCGGTCAGCTGTGCCTGTTCCGACTTTCGTCTCCGGCCGAGCATCCGTACGGCTCCGAGAAGTACGGCTCTCGCTATCAGGGCCAGCGCGGCCCGACTCCGTCGCGTTCCTTCGCGAACTTCCACCGCACGCAGGTGTAGTTCACCGGCTCGGCTATTGAGCTGAGGCCGGCAATGACGCGAACGCCTGGGTGAATGTGTCTGCCAGTGCTCGTGATGCCGCAATGCTGATGTGCCCGTCATCTCGGTAGAGATAGATGCCGTCGAGTTCGGTGGTGCAAAGGCCGGCCGGGCAGAAGAAATCGCGCAGATCAATAAGCAGTGCGCCATCACGCTTTGCGACGTCAGTGAAGGCCTGTCGTGCGGCAGCTTCATTGGCGTTCGCATCCGACAGAGGCATCGTCACCGCAAGATCCGATCCTGAAGCAATGCTCAGCGCCGAGAATTGCTGCGGATCCGAGGTGAGCGGCTTGCTGAAGTAGGGCACGTCTTGCACGAGCACGACCTGGTGGCCTGATGCCTGCAAACGCTTTACGCTCGATTCGAGACCGGAAGTGAGGGCTTCGCGCTTTGCAGCACGATCGCGCGTCATCGAGTCGGGAGTGGCGCCGGCAGAGAAGACCCGGGAGTTCCAGTAGACGCTGGAGGACGAGATCACCACGATTCCGGGCGGCTGTTTCTCCAGGTAGGCGAGGGTGTCTTGCACGAAGGCACGGCACGGTGAGTGCGGCTCCGCCGTCGACTTGAGGAATGTGTCGTAGAACGGGCATGAGTTTGCGGTGGCGATGCGCACAGGGTGCCCCGTGCTCTGAGCCGCTGCGATGATGCCCTCGCCGAGATGATCGGCGTGCGAGTCACCCACGAGATAGATCGTTGATCCCGCGGCTTCCGCATTCCAGATGCACGGTCGCGCCTTGGGTGAATCAAAGGCACGAGACTTATTGCACCCCGCGGCATTACCGATGTGCATCGGGGTGACGCTCGCGGAGAAGTCGCGGATAGTCGAATTCCAGAAGCCATTGTTCGCTGCAGTGAGCAGGAGAAGTGACAGCGCGATGGGCGGCACCAGCGTCACGGTGATGATGCGCACCATCCGAGGCACGCTCACGTTGCGCAGGTTGCGAATCGGCTGTTCGACGTATCGGTATGACAGCACTGCGGGGACGAGCGATACGACCGCGGCGATCACGGCAATGCTGGGAACGGAAGGCCAGAGGAGCAACGAGAAGACGATCAGGGGCCAGTGCCACAGATACCAGGAATACGAGATGTTGCCGACGGCAACGAATGGCCGAGTAGCGAGGACTCGACTCACGGCATTCGCCGAAGTACCCGCGTAGATCAACAGCATCGTGCTGACCACGGGAAGCACGGTCATCGGGCCGGGCCAGACCGTATCGAGATCGGAAGAGCGTCGTGTAG
>CALFIA010000335.1 GCA_937876275.1 uncultured Actinomycetes bacterium
CTTGTGATCGGCGTGATCATGACCTTCGTCGCCGTCGCGGTGGGCTCCTTCCAGCGACGGACCCCGTGAGCGAGTCCGCCCCCCGTGCGAAAGAATGAGGGCGTGACCGCAACCATTCTCGATGGAAAAGCCACTGCCGCTGCAGTGAAGGCCGAGCTCGCCACCCGCGTGGCTGCTCTCAACGTCAAGGGCATCTACCCCGGCCTGGGCACCGTGCTCGTGGGGGATGACCCCGGCAGCCACGCCTATGTCGGTGGCAAGCACAAGGACTGCGCGGAAGTGGGCATCGCTTCCATCCGCGTCGATATGCCTGCTGACTCCACACAGGCCGCAGTCAATGCGAAGATCGCCGAGCTCAATGCCGATCCGGCCGTTACTGGCTACATCGTGCAGTTGCCTTTGCCCAAGCATCTCGACTCCAACTCGGTGCTTGAGCTGATGGACCCGAACAAGGATGCCGACGGGTTGCACCCGACCAACCTCGGTCGACTTGTGCTCGGTACTGAGGCGCCACTGCCGTGCACGCCTCGCGGAATCGTCGAGCTACTCCGTCGTTACGACGTCGCCATTGACGGTGCTCATGTCGTGGTCGTCGGCCGTGGTGTCACTGTCGGTCGCCCACTCGGGCTTCTTCTGACTCGTCGTTCCGAGAATGCGACGGTGACCCTCTGCCACACCGGCACTCGTGATCTTGCATCGGAGTTGCGTCGTGCCGACATCATCGTTGCCGCAGCAGGCGTGCCCGCGATCATCAAGGCCGAGGATGTTCGCCCCGGCGCTGCGGTTCTGGATGTCGGCATCACCCGTACCGAAGCAGGTCTCGTCGGTGACGTTGCGCCCGAGGTCATGGAGGTCGCAGGCTTCGTCGCTCCGATGCCCGGCGGCGTCGGTCCGATGACCCGCGCGATGCTGCTCGCCAATGTGGTCGAGGCTGCGGAGCGCAGCGCTCAGTAGTAGCGCGAGAACCCTCATGAACTCCGCGCAGAGCTCATCGAATCATTCGCCGCAGCGGCGATGGTGGGTTCGGCAATGGCCGATCACCTTGGTGCTCGCGCTCGTGGCGCTCTCGCTCGTGATGATTGCGACGAATCACTTTCGCCGCGGCTCCGTGCTGCTTGCGGCGAGCGTGATCCTGGCGTTCTTCCTGCGCATGCTGCTCCCCGGTAGTGAGGCAGGTTTCCTGGTCGTGCGATCTCGCCGAGTCGACGTCATAGTCCTTGGAATTCTCGGCATCGGGCTGGGAATCTTCAGCCTGTGGGTGCCGGCGCCGAGCTAGCCCAGCAACCGCCGACTCAGGTACTCCACTGTGACATCCCAGGCTTCACTGGCGTGCTCCGGACTACCGAACCAGGCGTGATTCGCGTCATCGATCCAGCATTCTTCGACCTCTCCGCCGAGCTCGCGAATCTTCCGTGCCACATCGTGAGACTGGGCGATAGGAACGATGGCGTCACCGGTGCCGTGCACGAGCAGGATCGGGGTGCGGGCATCAACGTATGTGATGGGTGAGGCCGAGGCTGCGCGTTGCGGATCGTCCGTCGGCTCAACGCCGATCAATTGCGCCTCGGGGGATGGCCCGGGGACGGGCAAGCCCATCACCGTGGCGAGATCGGCAACCCCATACCAATCGACGAGTGCCGCGAGTGGCGGTGCCTGCACCGGTGCACCGAGATCACCGAGAAGTGCGTCATTGCCCTGGGCGAAGGCGAGGAGCATCGCGAGGTGGCCGCCGGCGGACTCGCCCCACGCCGCGATCCGGGCCGGATCGATGTTGAGCTCCTGCGCGCGCGCGACGATGAACCGATGAGCGGCAGCGACGTCATGAATCTGTGCCGGGAAGAGGGCCTCGCCCGACATCCGGTAATCGATGCTGATGACTGCGATACCGAGCTTCGCGAGTGCAGTGAACGGGTCGGGTCGCATCCCGAGATACATCGGGCCGAAGACAGCGCGCGTGCCCATCAGCCAGGCGCCGCCGTGGATGAAGATCACGGCGGGAGTCGGCTCGGTCGCGTCGGTGGGAAGATGCGCGTCGAGTTCGATACCGCGGAAGCCGGGGAGACTCAGGTAGGGGATCGCGTGAATGCTGCGCACGCCGTCGTGCTCGCGCGCTGGCGGGAGGGGGATAACCCAGTCGGGGGGAAACTCCGGGAACTCGAATGGCGGAGGGGTCACGGCATGCCACCCTCCAGCCGAAGAATCTCGCGAGCAGTCGCGGTCGATCTCGTGCGCCAATCAGAGGCATCTGCCTCGATGATCGCCATCCTCTTGGCAACCCCCGGTGCAGGCGACCAGGGATAGTCAGTTCCGTACAGCACGTGATCGCGGTCGGTCAAGGTAAGAAGAGACGGAATCAGGCGGGGGAAGGGGTCGCCGGCCAGGTCGTAATAGAAGCCGGCGAGATCACCGTGCACGTCGGGCTTGGGTGCTTCCGGATCTCCGAAGATTGACATGAACCCCTGGATGCGATCAACAAGCAAGGGGAGGACGCCGCCTGCATGGGGAACGATGATCGACATGTCGGGGAAGCGCTTTGGCACTCCCGCGAGCATGAGATCAGTGACCGTGCGAGCGGTGTCGAACATGAACTCGATCATCGGCCGCGGCCTGCCGAGGCTGGTGTGCTCGCACCCCGCGGGTGAGGTCGGGTGGATGAAAAGCACCGCCTTGCGCGAGTTGAGCTCTGTGTAGATCGGATCCATACGCTCATCGCCCAGGTACATGCCGTGGGCATTGCTATCGAGCACTGCGCCCTTGGCGCCGAGCTCATCGATGCACCTGCGTAGCTCTGCTACCGAAGCGGCAACATCGGGCAGGGGAAGTGCAGCGAAGAACTCGAAGCGCCCAGGGTGATTCGCCCGTGCGGTCGCGGCAGTGTCATTGACCATTCGGGCAATCTCCGTGGCGCGAGCGTCATCGCCGAAGTGAACGCCCGGGGACGACATGGAGAGCACTGATG
>CALFIA010000336.1 GCA_937876275.1 uncultured Actinomycetes bacterium
GCCATCTTGCGGCTGGCCTCGTCAATCATCTCGTCTCCCAGCATTACCGCACCTCGAGCGCCACCGGCGGCCGACGTGTAGTAGTCGTAGGCGTCGAGGATGAGCTCGGCGTGGTCGTAGTCGCCCTGGTTCGGGGAGAAGACCTCGTTGGCGGCAGCGACCTGATCAGGATGCAGCACCCACTTGCCGTCGAAGCCGAGTGCGGCGGAGCGACCGGCGACGCGCTTGTAGCCCTCGAGATCCTTGATTGCCAGGTAGGGGCCGTCGATGGCCTGCTTGTCGTGGGCGCGGGCGGCCATCAGGATGCGCATCAAGATGTAGTGGTACGCATCGCCGACGTCGTAGCCCGGGGGCTGCTCGCCGACAACGAGTGACTTCATGTTGATCGAGGCCATGAAGTCAGCCGGGCCGAAGATGATGGTCTCCACGCGCGGGCTCGCAGTGGCGATGGCGTCGACGTTGATCAGGCCGAGGGCGTTCTCGATCTGCGCCTCGATACCGATGCGACCAACCTCGAAGCCGTTCGACTTCTCGAGCTGGGTGAGCAGGAGATCAAGGGCGACGATCTGCTCAGCGGTCTGCACCTTCGGCAGCATGATGCAGTCGAGGTTCTGGCCAGCGCCCTCGACAACCTCGATGACATCGGCATACGTCCACTTAGTCGTCCAGTCATTGACGCGCACCGAGCGCACCTTGCCCTCATAACCACCCTCATTCAGGGCTGCCACGATGTTCTTGCGTGCATCGGGCTTCGCGAGCGGCGCGACGGCGTCCTCGATATCCATGAAGACCTGGTCAGCCGCGAGGCCCTTGGCCTTTTCGAGCATCTTGGGGCTAGAACCCGGAACGGCCAGGTTCGAACGGCGTGAGCGCAGCATGCGGTCCTCCTCGGAAACTTGTGGACACAAGAATATCGGGAGTCCTAGTAATTCGTCCAGGGACGAACTCCCGAAGTGATGGAGACCACTGTGCCCTAATCCCCCGTGGACGGGGCCGCCAGGCGGGTGATCTGAACCACCCCCGCTGTCCTGGCGGGAGCAGGGGACAGGGAACCCCCCTTCGCGAAAAGCGAGTGACGGATGGTGCGCGAGGGGCGGTAGCCTTCGCTGGTGATTACCGGTGCAGCCACGAGGGTCTTCCTCGCCCGCCTCTCGGGGATTGGTGTCTTCGATCCCAATGGCGATCAGGTCGGCAA
>CALFIA010000337.1 GCA_937876275.1 uncultured Actinomycetes bacterium
GCCAGATCTGCGCGCTGATCGGGCCTAACGGCGCGGGCAAGAGCACCACCTTCAATCTCATCACCGGGGTGCTGCCGACCTCCTCCGGCCGCATCTTCTACCGTGGGCGGGACGTCACCGGCCTGCGCCAGCGCGATCTTCTCGAACTGGGCGTCGCCCGTACCTTCCAGCACGGTCACCTGTTCAATGGGCTTACCGTGCGAGAGAACATCGTCGTCACTGCAATGGGTGTCGGGAAGTCGCGCAAGCTCGCACTCGCGCGTGCCGACGAGCTCATCGCCGACTTCGGGCTCGAGTCTCGTGCCGATCAGCCATGCAGCTCGCTGCCTCATGGCTTCGAGCGCCGTGTAGGCGTTGCTCGCGCCTTGGCTACCGATCCGTCATATGTACTTCTCGATGAGCCGGCAGCTGGCCTCAATGAGGGTGAGATCGGCGAGTTCGCTGCGAATATTCGCAGTCTTCGCGATCGCGGCCTCGGGGTACTGCTCATCGATCACAACGTGAAACTCATCCTTGACGTCTGCGATCGCATCCACGTTCTCGTCGAGGGGAAGACCCTTCTGGAAGGTACTCCGGCTGAGGTTCGCGGTAGCGAGGCGCTCGTCGAGGCCTATCTCGGAAGGAGCGGCAGTGTCCACCGCTGACGCCCGGAAGGGCCTGCACGTCGAGAATCTGGAAGTCGCGTACAACGGAGTTCCCGCGGTTCGCGGCGTCAGCTTTGATGTCAACGCCGGCGAGGCCATCGGCCTCATCGGCCCCAACGGTGCCGGCAAGTCCTCGACCCTGCTTGCGATCATGGGAGCAACGCCGCGTAGCGGACTCGTCACGGTGCACGGTGTCGACATGGCGGGCCTCGCACCCGAAAAGGTCGTGCGCACCGGTCTCGCACTCGTGCCTGAAGGCCGTCACGTCTTCACCGAGCTCACGGTGACCGACAACCTCCGCCTTGGTGCGGTCGCCCGTCGCGACAAGTCCACCTATAAAGAGGCACTCGAGCGCGTCCTTGATCTCTTCCCCATCCTTCGCGAGTTCGGTCATCGCCAAGCAGGGCTGCTCTCAGGCGGTCAGCAGCAGCAACTTGCTATCGGTCGAGCACTCATGAGTGACCCTGACATCTTGATGCTCGACGAGCCGAGCCTGGGGCTGTCGCCCACTGCTGTCGACACCGTGTTCGAAGCACTCGATGTCGTGCGCAAGGCCGGCAAGGCCGTACTCATCGTCGAGCAGCGGGCCGAATTCACCATCGCCTTCTCCGACCGTACCTACGTACTTCACGATGGAGTCATCACCTTGAGCCTGAAGCCCGAGGATGCCCAGAACGTCGATGTTCTGACGGAGGCGTACTTCGGATGAACCAGCTCATTCAGTCACTCGTCGACGCCATCTCGGCCGGAGCTGTTCTTGGTCTGGCCGCACTGGCGATCGGACTCGTATTCGGCGTTATCAGGCTCGCGAACTTCGCCACAGGCGAGATCATCACGGCGGCTGCGTATTCACTGATCTTGACCTGGGATCTTGGCTGGTACATCTCCATCCCCATTTCGGTCATCGTGGCCGTGCTCATCTCGCTTCTCATGGAACTTGCCGTGTTCTCGCGCATGCGCAATCACGGTCCGGCCACGCTGCTGATTGCGTCCTTCGGACTGAGCTTCTTGCTGCAGCGTGTGTACGAATTGATCTTCGGCAACAACGTACGCACGGCACCGATCGCGAGCGGACTCGCGCAATCCGTTGATATTGGCGGTATTCGAGTGCAGATGCTGTCGGTCACCACGATACCAATCATCATGATCACACCCATGAGAGACATGATGTTGAGGGTGGTGCCCGTGAAGAGCAGGATCAGCACCACACCCGAGAGGCCTGGCAGCACTGCCAGCAGGATGAGCATTGGCTCTGTGAAGGATCGGAACTGGGCGACGAGTACCAGATAGACGAGCAGGATCGCCAGAAGGATGCCCCAGCCCATTGAGGTAAAGGTATCCTGCATGGTCTTCACCAGCCCCCTCATGACGACGCGAACTCCCTTCGGAGGAGGATTCTCGGCGATGAGACGATCAAGCGACTTGGCCACGTCCCCGATGGCCTCTCCACGCGTGGAGACGTAGAGATTGATCACCCGCTGGAGCTGGTAGTGGTCGATCTCGGTGGGGCCCTCCGCCTTATTGATGCTGGTCACCGCATCAAGCCGGATCGAAGAGCGCACGGGGATCGCCGTGAGCTCATTAATGCTACGCACAAGCCCTTCGGGGTATTGGACGGTGAGCAGGTAGTCGATGCCGGCCGGCTTGGCTTCCTCGGACAGTTGGCGCTGTGCGGTGTCGAGCGTGGAGATGAAGGCCAGCCCCTCGCCCTCGCCCTTGACGTAGTC
>CALFIA010000338.1 GCA_937876275.1 uncultured Actinomycetes bacterium
GCAAAAAACCCGACATGCCACCGTGGGGAGCCGCCTTAGACCGACGGCATCCCTGCAGGGATCCCGGCCGAGATATCGAAGCGGGCGACCACCTCGGCGACCTTGGGCAAAGAGATCTCGCGATCCACCTCACCGGTCTCGCTGATGAGGTGCTGGGCCGAGAGCCGAACGGAGCTGGTGAGGTGATTGGTCATCCAGCGCACTGCCTCGAGGCCGTCGTGGCGCATCAGCGCAGAGAGAATCTGGGTGTGCTCATGGTCGCGTGAGCCCTGGGTCTCGACATGCCGCATGGCGCCGATGCGGTAGCGCTCGGAGTTTCTCCAGGATGGCAGGATCGAGCGGATGAGCCAGGTGCGCTGGGAAGCCTCGTAAATGGCGAAGTGGAATCGCTCATGTGCATCACGGGCGGCCACTCTGTCGCCAGCCTCTTGCGCTGCTTCACGGTCAGCCAGAGCGGCGGCCGCCTGGGCGCCATGTTCCGCGGTGAAATTCTGGGCGGCCTCCCAGACGGCGATGTTCTCGAGGTGAAGGCGGGCAAAATAGGTGTCCTCGAGATCGGCCATCGAGAGCTCGCGCACCCGAGCGCCACGTCGGGGCTCGATCTCGACGAGGTCCAAGGCTGCGAGGCGACGAATAGCCTCACGCACCGGCATCATGCTCATGCCGAGCTGCTCGGAGAGCTCCTTGAGTCGAAGCGGAGCCCCCGGAGGAATGCGCTGGTCGACGATCGCATCGAAGAGGGAACGAGCCGCGACATCGGATGCGCTCTCTATCTGTGCCTTGGTCAGCATCACACCCCCTTCGGTAGACCACCTGGTCCGTTTATCAAATATCGCACATCGAATGGGGGCATGTCACCCCTTCTTTCATTCAGGAGTCAGACCTCAGGTCTTAGGACCGAGTTTCCTGCGTGCGAATCTCCACGACGCGACCATCAAGCAATGCCGCGCGAATCTCCGGCGGCCAGGGGGCAGCGCCTTCCGACGTACTCGAAGCGTGCACGACTACAAGGTTCCCGCTGACTGCAACTACCCCGGCCTCGGTCCGTACCTCGAAGGCGTACGTGCACGAGCTCGTGCCGACCTTGACGACCGCCACCTGAACCGCGATTTCCTGCCCGAAGTACAGACGGTCCTTGTAGTCGATGTCGATGTGCACGCGCGGGATTCGGGCAATCTCTTCCACGGGCATGCCCACCGAACGCAGCAGGGCGTGCTCGGCCTCTTCCAGCCAACGAAAGGCCGCGGCGAAATGATTGTGGCCTGCGGCATCGGTCTCATTCCACGCTACGAGGCGATGGACGATGACGGTCGAACCTGCGGACTCACTCACGAATGTCCCCTGACGATGGCGGATAACGGGTCACATCATGCCGCACGAGCATCCACTCGGTTCAGGCAGGCTTGGTCCAAAACCCCAGGAATGCCAATGGCCCGCCACCTCTTGGTGACGGGCCATTCGCTTTGTAGGGCTAGAGAATCTCGACCGTGCCTGCAGCACCATCGACGCGCACCATCGTGCCGGTGCCGATCATCTCGGTGGCCTTGGGCAGACCGGCAACACACGGGATGCCGAGCTCGCGAGCGACGATCATCGCGTGCGAACCCATCGATCCGGTGTCGACGATGACAGCCGAGGCGACCATGAACAGAGGGGTCCATGACGGATCCGTCTGCGGAGCAACCAAGATCTCGCCGGGCTGGAATTCGCTGATCGCATCAGTGCCGGTGATGACGCGGGCCACGCCCTCGACAACACCGGTCGATGCTGCGGCGCCTGTGAGAATGGTGCCCTTGGCTGCCTTCTCAGCCTTGTTGGCTCCCTTGCGGGGAACCTCGGAGATCGGCGGGATCGGCTTGGAGCCGTCGAGGAAGGTGGGAACCTCGAGATCCTTCAGCGCATTCCATTCCTTCTCGCGCTGCGCGAGAACCGGACGCAACGTCATCTCCTCGAGTGCGAGGGAGTCGAGCTCCTCGTCGAGAGCGATGAAGATCTGGCGCGAGTGATCGATAACACCCTTCGCTGCCAGACGCTCACCGAGCTCGATGAGTGCCATGCGAGCCTCGTTCATGATCTTGATGCACGAGCTCTTGCCACTCTCGCGCCACCCGGCGAAACGACGTGCCGAACCGACGGCTCCGCGGAAGGCAGCCTCGGTGGCAGCGTCCATGCCCGCCGTGGCTTCCATCATCGCCTTGTCAGTGGCCGCCGCATGTGCGGCCTGCTTCGACGAAGGCGAGTCGGAGTCATCGAGCTGGCGCATGCGATCGATCAGACCGAGCGCGAGCGAAGGCTTGGACTCCCACGACTCGGTACCGAGATCCCATTCACTGGGGCCGCGGTAGCCGAACTCGGCGATGAACGCGGCGAAGTCACTCCAAAAGCCACCGCGTGCGGTCGGCAACTGAGCCACGACATTCTCGACTCCGCTGTCGAACAGGGCGGTCATGGCCGGGTCGTTCTTCACCGTGCGCGAGAGCGACCACAGTGCGTAGGTCGGTGCAGCCGACTCGACATCACCGGCGTATCCGAGGATCGTGACGAGCAAGTGTGCCTTGTCGCCGAGGATCTGGCCGGCGACTGCGGGGCCGAGTGCCGCATTGGACGAGCCGATCTGCTCCGAGCGCCAGGCAAGGCGCTCGTACGGCATGACCGAACGGGCACGCGCGACGAGCGCGCGGTTGCTCATGCCGCGCAGGTTCGGGCGGTTACGGCGCAGATCATCGGCGATTGCTTCGTCTTCGTCGGCACCTTCGAACTTCGAGGTCGTCAGCGCCCAGCCGGCGCGGGCGGGGGCGAGCGCGGTCAGCGAAGGGTTCTCGTCGGCAGGCGATGCGGCGTGAACCGGCGCGCCAGGCGAGTTGAAGAAGATCGCGTCGATGGTCTCCCAACCCATGCCCTTGCGAATGCCCAGCACGCGCACCGAGCTCTGGTTGACGTAGAGGTATCCGTAGAAGAAGCCGGCAACAGCGGACTCGTCCATCAACTCATCAGAGGTGAAGCAGACGTCCTCGACGTAGCCCGAGGCCCAGCCCGGCAGCACGTTCGGGATCCAGCACATCGATGCACCCAGCGGGGTGATCGGGTCGGACATCACGTCGGCCGCATTGAGCCGGGTGAAGACGGGGAATCGGGTACTGGGTTCGGTGTCAGTAATCCAGGCCTTGGCCATGAAGGTATCCATTTCTCACGGGTTGCTCTCGCAGATAGCGCCCCGGTGGGGGCCGCCTCATTGTGCCAGCCCGATACCTGGAAGTCCTCGCAAAATCCTCACAAACTGATCACAGTCGTGAGGAACCCTCTATCGAGGCTCGTGAACGGATTCCCCATTCATCAGCCGACGGACAGACTCATGGGCATGCTGCACCGCGATCTCGTTTCGGCCGATGATCATGTGCTTGTCGGCCAGTGAAGGAAGCCCGTCCTGGACTAGCTGCTGGGCGGCGTAGTCCTCATCCCGGAAAGCGGCGAAGAACCATTCAGCGGTCTTCTCTGCTTCCTCGAGTTCGGCGGCCGTCTCGGGGGCATGACGCATCAGCGTCGTCTGCCAGGTCATCGACTCACCCCAGGAGTCGCCCGGCAAGATGATCGAGACCACGGTGCGCTCACGCATTCCGCCGGCGATCGACATACCGGGGAACAGCCAGTAGATCAGACCCAGTGCCGCCGCGGGCTCCCACTCGTCGCGAGGCTTATCGGCCATCGCGTCCATCGACTTCAGAGCGAAGACATTGCGGCAATGCGGACCAAGCGCATCGAAGGTCGCGCGATTCGTGTGATTGGTGAGCGCCACCGTCTCGGGGTGAAGAGTCGAGAAGTGGTAGCTCTCCAGGTAACCGTCGAGGGTGACCTTCCAGTTCGGGCCGGCGAGCTCCTTGGTGGTGAAGTGCACGCACTTATCGAGTTCGAGTCGTTCGAGATACGGCAGTGCGTCACCCAGCCAGGCATCGACTTCAATCTCGCGGCCGGCGGTCAGGCAGACGAAGATGATTCCGGCACGCTCTTCGCAGGCAAGTCGTACCAGGCTGTAGTCGTCGCGATCAACATCGCCGAAAGTGTCTTCGCCCGGAACACCGGTCAACTTTCCGGACGTGTCGTACGACCACCCGTGATAGCCACAGATGAACCGGCGCGAGTTTCCGCAGCCCTCAGGTAGAAGCTTCATCGCACGATGGCGGCAGACATTGAGCATTGCACTCATGCGACCGTCCTTACCTCGCACGAGAATAATCTCGCGTCCGACTACGCGCATCGCCTTGTAATCGCCCGGATTCGGGAGGGCGACGGACATCGCAACGGGAAGCGGGATCTTGTAGAAGATCTCCTGCAACTCGCGCTGCCAGAGTTCTTCATCGAGGTAGTACGACATCGGGATTTCGAGCTGTGCATCAGCCATGTCGGTGGTCGAGTTCGCGAGGTGAGCGAAGAGCCGATCCATGATCGACAGCGCCTCGTCGGGATCCAGAGCACTGTGTGTACCTGCCGCATACTGCGGGACGGTGTCGGTCATGGCACTCCTCATCTCTCGGCCCCCGTGGCGCCCGTAAGTCGTCTAGATGACTTTCTAGTCGGTCAGTAGGCCCGCGTGCAAGTGCTGATGCTCATTTATGGACTTGATTCGCCGAATATCGCCCTTGACGACCGCCGTGCTGATCGAGGCGTGGTTGGGGAGGAAGAAGAAATCCTCATCGCAGCCAATCGCGTGTGCGAAGAAGGCATTGATGACTCCCCCATGGCTGATGAACACGATGTTCTTGCCCTCGTATTCGGCAAGCACCGTGTCGATGGCGCCGAGGCAACGCGCCCGAAACTCCGCGGAGGACTCACCGAAGAACATGTGATCCCACTTGCGCTCGATCCGAAAGAGATCCTCGCGACGTTTCCATTCGGCCGGATCGACGAGGTCTTGCGGGTTCACCCCCGGCTCCAGATCACGATACGAATCGATCTCGCGCAACTCGTGGATGACTACCGGTTCCAGCCCATGCGGCCCGGCCACCATCGCCGCGGTCTGCCGAGCACGTTTCATGGTGCTGCAGATGACGACATCGACATCTTGCTCGCCCAGCGCAACTGCGAGCGCATGCGCCTGCAGTTCGCCGAAGCTGCTCAGTGGTGGATCAGCCCAGTCGTCATGGACGAACTCATCCGCAACCGGGTACGCCTGCTGTGCATGACGACAGAAGGTGACGCGAGTGACCCCCTCAGCTCCGATAAGAAAGGGCTCGCGGACGCTGAACGGCGGCTCTGGTGGTGTCGGCGGAGTCTTGACCGTCACGCGGTCTCGACGACCGTGATCGAACCAGTCGAGCCATCGAGATCGACGAGCGTGCCGGTGGGCAGCTTGTAGCCGGCGCCTGCAGCCGAGACCACGCACGGAACACCGAGCTCGCGGCTGACGATTACCGCATGGCTGCCCGGTGCACCGATCTCGCAGATGACCGCACTGGCAATCATGAAGAGCGGCACCCAGGACGGATCAGTCGTCGAGCAGACGAGAATCTCGCCCACCTCGAGCTCATCGGCATGCGAGAGATCGCTGATGTAGCGGGTCTTCGCCCTGACGATTCCCGGTGAGCCTGCAACGCCCTGCACCACTGCGCCGACGCCCTCTGCCGCACCGCCACGATCCTTCTTCTTCGGCCACTCGCTGATCGGCGGGATCGGCGTGCCGTGCATGACGACATACGGCGGGTCGAGTTCGAAGAGCTCCAACCATTGGCCATAGCGCTCGGCGAGCTTGGCCGACCAGCCTGACGGATCAGCGAGGAAGCCGTCCAGCTCGGAGTCGAGCAGCATGAAGATGTGCTTCGGGTCAGCGATCGCACCGCGCTCGGCCATGCGACGGCCCAGCTCACGGAAGGCCAGCTTGGGCTCTCCGTATAGCTTCACTGCGGCGTTCTTGCCGGCCTCGCGGTTGCGGTAGGCCGCCTGCCCTGCGGCAATGCCTGCAGCGAGCATGCCTGCGGTCGCCTCATCGCCGGCGACGGCGGCGGTGAGCTCTGCCTCAGCGGCAAGACGCGACTCGAGGGATGCCGCAGAACGGACCGCAGGCGAGCTGCCCTCGTCCTGCGAGCGCACGCGATCGATCATGTCGTAGGCGAGCTGGGGGTTGATGGCCCACGTGTCGGCGCTGAGCTCCCACTCGTTGACTCCACGGTGACCGAAGTCCTTGATCAGTGCGTCGAACTTCGCCTTGAACTCAGGCGAATCCTGCGGCAGGCGCGAGAGTTCCCACACTCGCTCGGGCAGGCCGGCCGAGGCCACCTCGCCGACGGCAGCGAAGATGCGGATCGCGAGTTCGGGCTTGCCCACGGCCTCGGCGATGCCGGAGACGATCGCCGGGCCGACGGTCGCGCCGATGACGACCTGCGCGTACACATCCCAGGTGCGGTTCTGGCGCTTGGCCATCACGCGGCCGTACTCGACGAGCTCGGAGTCGCTGATCGAGGAGAGATCCGGGCGCGAAGCAACCCACTCCTCGACCTGCGCGAGGAACTCATCGAGCATCGGCTGCTGGCTGCCGCCGAGGATGCCGCCGAAGGTCTCACCGAGCGCGGCTGAGCACTCCTCATCGTTATCGCGGGGATCCTCGACATACGGCGGAACGACCGGGTTCTGGCCGAAGAAGGTGACGTCAATGGCATCGGCGGTCAGGCCGGGCATGCGGTGACCGAACACGCGGCCGACCGACACCTGGTTGTAGAAGTAGCCACCCCAGGAGCCGTAGGTCTCGGGCTGAGTCCACAGGAACTCGTTCTCCTTGAAGGTTCCCATGTGGATCCAGCCCCACGCGGTGCCGGGCACGACGCCCTGCTCCCAGGCAAGGCTCCAGTTCAGCGGGCTGAACGGATCAGGACCCACCTCGTCGGCATTGCCACGGGTGTAGATGGGAAAGCGCTCAGTCGGCTCGGTGTCGGCAATCCAACGGTCCACGGCTACTCCTTGTACGAGGTTGGTCTGTTCAGCGTGTGAAGACTAATGGGGTCAGGTAACTACTGGGGACGCCCGGCGATAACTTCTCGATCGCCGACGGTCCACATGCGATCGAGGCGACGATAGGTCAGGCGCCAGCCGTCGGGGGTGCGGCGGGCGCGATCGCAGTATTCGGCGCCCAGCATGTAGTAATCGACGCCCGGTGCGTCCTTGCGAATGTGCTGCGAGAACAGATACGTGCGCACCTCGGCGGTATCGCCGTCGATCTCGATCAGGCTCTTGGCCACCAGATGCTGGGTGGCATCGAGTCCGGTCAAGGTGCCCTGGATCATCGCGCGGATGGCCGCCGGGCCCACGGGCTTGCCGAGACCGCCTGCATCGAATTCGGCATCCTCGGTGAAGATCCCCTCGAGTTCCTCGAAATTGCGGTAGTCGATCGCGCGCGAGTAGCGCACCAGGAGCTCCTCGATCTCGATGCGGTCGGAGATGGTCTGCAGGTCGAGTGCCATGGGGCTCCTTCGAGGCGGGATGGGTTGCTCATCGACCCTAAGAACCCCGGGGACTTTATGCAAGGTATCTATAGAAATTACCCCGAATTCATGAGAGCCTACGGACGGCCCGTTTCGGGGCATTTCGAGAGGGAAATCATGGCTGCGGAGCAGGCGAAGAACTGGGAGAACGTCAAGAGCTACTCCCTTGATTCTGGAACCGAACTAGAGTTACTCGACGCTCAGACCGAGTGCACCATGATCTGGGCCGGCAAGGACGGCTGGCCGATGGGCGTCGTCGTGAACTTCATCTACCGCGAGGAACGCTTCTGGCTGACCGTCAGCGAGGAGCGTCCGCGAGTGAAGTCGATTCGCAAGGATCCGCGCATGAGCATCGCGATCTCGTCGAAGGGCTCGCGCGTCACTGAGCGCCAGTCGATCACCTACAAGTGCGAGGCGATCATCCATGACGATCGCGAAACTCTCGATCGCATCCTCCCCCAGTTCGCAGACGCGATGCGCCCCGGTGAGCCCGAGAAGGCGGCTGCCTTCCTCGCGATGATCGACTCCCCCGGGCGCCTAGTACTCGAACTCGTTCCGGTCACCCGCATCGGCTTCGATAGCGCCAAGATGTGGGCGGCCGCCGAAGGCGCACGCCCCTCGGACTCCCCGTCCGGCTCCGACCACTGATTTCTCACTACTCACCAGATAGGCAACACGTGTCGAATCGCTTCGAGAACAAGGTCCTCTTCGTCACCGGCGGTGCCAGCGGCATCGGTCGCGCCACAGCAGAGCGCGTCGTAGCCGAAGGCGGCACGGCCGCACTCGTTGACCTTGATCTCGCCAAGGCTCAGGCCGTGGCCGCAGAGATCGGCGGAGGCTGCATCGGCCTCGCCGCGAATGTTGCCGACGAGATGCAGGTCAAGGCAGCAGTCGAGGCAACCGTTGCCCAGCTCGGCGGCATCGACGTTGCCCTAGCTGCCGGCGGTCATGCCGAGTTCGGCCCGATTGCCGAGTGGGATACCGCGCGATTCATGAAGATGCTCGAAGTACATGTGGGCGGCACGTTCTACGTGTGCAAGTACGTCACTCCGGTGATGAAGTCCCGCGGCAGCGGCTCGATCGTCACGATCGCGTCCACCGCCGCATTCATGGCCAATAACAACAACGTTCCCTACGGCGCCGCGAAGGCCGGCATCACCGGCATCACTCGCCAGTTCAGCCTCGAAGCGCTCCCTGAGGTGCGCATCAACTGCATCGCACCCGGCCGCACGATCACCGGCATGACCAGCCCGTTGATGATTCAGCGCGGCGGAGACATGGAGAAGGGCGAGGAGATCTTCGGCGCCGCTATCCCGATGAAGCGCATGGGCACGCCCGCAGAGCTTGCTGCAGCGATTTGCTTCTTCCTCAGCAGTGACGCTTCCTTCATCACCGGCCAGACCCTCATCGTCGATGGCGGCGAGACGATTTCGTAGCGATTCACGACAAAGGCCCGACTGCACCGCGCAGTCGGGCCTTTGCGTTAACTCCTACTGCTCTAACAGATGCTCGCGAATCGAGTTGATCTCATCCTGCGTGAGTCCGCGCTGCAGCGCCCAGCCCTCGGCACTGCCGTACTTCTCCGTCATCCGCTCGAGGAAGGCAAGCATGGTTTCCGGGTCTGACGAGAAGATCCAGGCCGGCGCATAAGCAAGACCGTTCTCCTTGTACACAGGAGCATTGCGAATGCGCTCGACGATCGGCTTCATGTTCTCTGTCGTGAGGTGGTAATCGGCGGCGATGTCTTCATGGTCGACGCCCAGGATGTCGAGCAGCATGGCCGTCACGATGCCGGTGCGATCCTTGCCCGCAGTGCAGTGATACACAATCGGGTGCTGATCGCTCGAGGCGATGACGCGCAGGGCGCTGAGCACGGAATCGCCATTGATCTCGATCTGACCCATGTAGTCATCGATGAGGTTGTCGAAGGCTCCGGCATCAATCTGCTCTTGGGTGACACCAGAGAGTGGCAGCATCGGGAAATTGACTACCGTGACTGAGTCATCCTTGATCGTGTAGCCATCGTGCTCGACTTCCACTTCGATGCGTAAGTCGATCATGGTGCGCGGACCGATCACAGCCATCAGATCAATGTGCCCTTGCTCGGTCATGCCCTTGGGATTGTCACTACGTACGACCACCCCCGGCCTGATCGTCTTGCCATCACGGGTCTTCAAGCCGCCGAGGTCGCGAACATTCGCCATGCCATCAATGCTCAACTCACGTTCGCGTGACATGGTCACTCCCCTGCTGCGCGATGCGCGGATGCGAGTAGCTCGACAGCAAGCGCCGCCGGCTCCTCCGGATTTCCGAGGCCCGCGAGCGGGGTCTCGACACTGAGAATCGTGCTCGCGGGAGCGCACTCGATGAAATCGCGCACCGGGAGGTCTCCTTGATCAGGCATGAGGCGCGCATTCACTGCTTCAGTGCGGGCCGTCACCGCGTCAGGCGCCGCACCTGGGCCGCTGGCACCGCAGATTTGCACATAGGGGAACAGTCGCGCCGGATAGTCGAGCATGTCGTCAGGGGTTCCGCCAGAGCGAGTGAGGTGCAAGACGTCAGGTAGCACGACAACATTCGATGCACCGCAGGCCTGCACTGCTTCGCAGGCTGCCGCAAGATTCGGGGCTGAAGAAAAGAGCATGAATTCGACTGACAACCCGACTCCGTACTCGGCCGCCTGCTCGGCGAGCAGCGCGAGGGACTCGACCCGGCGGACTGGATCGGGATCCTCGAGCGTAGTGATGACATAACGCGCACCGAGGTACTCCGCGGCTTCGAAGAGTGGCAGCGGATCAGCTGTCGGCCCAGCCTCCTTCAACCGCAGCACCTCGAGATCGAGAATGCCCACCCCCGAATCATCGATCGCTGACTTGAGTTCACGAATTGCCACGCCATTGCCGATGATCCCGTGATCGATGCCCGAAGCAGTGGGCGTGAGACGAAAACCGGTGAAGTCGAAGCCCGCAGCGGCTGCCGCTCGCACGACATCGACGGGTGCTGTCTCGATCATCGAGAGGTGCGCGAGTGAGTACTTGTGCATTACTTGCCCTTCAGCTTCTCGATCACCGGTGCGAATGCGTCGATGTTGGCATCGCCCACAGTGATGTACGAGAAGCCATAGCGCTCACGTCGGCGAATGAGTGCCTCGCAAATCTCATCAACGCTACCGACTGTGGCGTGCGGGAAGTCGACAATCTCCTCGCGACTGAGCCCCGTGCGTGCCATGAGCGCATCTGCCGTGATCTCGGAACGGCCTTCGACCGAGACGAAGTACGCGGCAGTCTCGAGTTCGATCTCATCGAAGCGATCGCCTGCGCCATCACGCACCCACTGGATCTTCTTGTCGGTCTCGTCCGCCGTGGAACTCGCGATTGAGTTACTGCCCACCACTCCAGCACTGTTGTTGAAGTTGATCGAGACGATGTCGGCGTGCTCGCCGGCCAACCCGAGCACCTTCGGAGCGCCGCCGCCGATCAGGAGCGGCGGGTGCGGGCGCTGGATCACCGGCGGCACAGCCGTGTAGCCGTAGGACGTGACGTACTCACCGCGATAGTCGAGGGGCTCGCCCGAGTAGGCAGCCTTCATGCACTCGACGGTCTCGCGGAGCAGGGCAATGCGCTCGCCTGCGGAGGGGAAAGGAATACCGAGGGCCTCGTATTCCTTGACCAGCCAGCCGGCACCGAGGCCAATCTCGAGACGACCCTCAGAGAGCACGTCGATTGATGCCATCTCCTTGATCAGGATTGTCGGCAGGTGATAGCTGACGCATGTCATGCGAGAGCCGATCTTCAGGCTGCTCGTGACCATCGCCGCAGCGGTCATGGCCGGAATCGAGGCAAGGGTCTGCACGCGGTGACCGGTGGTGTCGATCATCTCGCCGGGGCCGAGGTAGTGATCGGCGAGGAAGAGCGTGTCGTAACCGAGATCCTCGGTCTTGCGCGCGAGGTCAACCCACGCAGCACGGGACTCGCTGCGGTAAGCCTGGATGGCGAAGCGGAACGGCTTCACGGACATCTCCACTCTTCTGTGTCGGAATAAATCGTGCAGGAGACGTGCAGATCGGAAGAGCACACGTCTGAACTCCAGTCAC
>CALFIA010000339.1 GCA_937876275.1 uncultured Actinomycetes bacterium
GTGATCACGACATCGTCGGCGCCGATGGTGACCTCGCCGATCTCGGGCACGGTGATGGTGAACTCGCCGGTGTTTCTGATTGCTGCGGTCATTGCTGCGGCGTCCGCTGCGGCGATGACATTGGCGACCAGGGGAGTCTGCTTGGCGAATCGTGCGCCAAGGGCACGGAAGTTCGCCTTCGCAGTGACATCGACAAGGCCGGCACCGATGTCATCGAGACTCTCGAGGGCGATGACGTTGAGCTCTTCGGCGATCTCGGCCCGCATGTCAGCGGGAAGATCCGACCAGCCGGTAGCGGAGATGAGTGCGCGACCGAGGGGCTGGCGGGTCTTGACTGCGCTTGTTGCGCGCGCTGCGCGACCGAGCTCGACGAGTCGGCGCACGAGGGCCATGTTCTCGGTGAGCTGCGCGTCGATGAGCTCGGGCTCGTAGTTGGCCCAGGAGGCGAGGTGAACGGAGCTGGGTGCTGCTTCGTCTGTGCTGCGGAAGAGGTCTTGCCACACACGCTCAGTGATGAACGGGGTGAACGGCGCCATGCACAACGTGGTGATTCGCAGGGCCTCGTGCAGTGTTGCGAGGGCGGCCGGGTCGCCATCCCAGAAGCGTCGGCGACTGCGGCGCACGTACCAGTTCGAGAGGTCATCGACGAAGGCACTGATCAAGCGACCGGCGCGCTGAGTGTCGAATACCTCGAGGGCGAGATCGACTTCGTGCGCGAGGTTCTGTGCCTCGGAGATCACCCAGCGGTCGATCACGGGGCGGGAGTTCACTGCCGGGTCTGCTGCACTCGGAGTCCAGTTCGCGGTCCTTGCGTACAGCGACTGGAAGGCGACGGTGTTCCAGTAGGTCAGCAGGGTCTTGCGCACGACATCGCCGATTGCGGCGTGGCCGAGGCGGCGTGCCTGCCACGGTGAGCCGGAGGCGAGCATGAACCAGCGCACGGCGTCAGCGCCATGCTCGTTCATCAGGCCAATGGGCTCGAGCACGTTGCCCACGTGCTTGCTCATCTTGCGGCCGTCCTCATCGAGGATGTGACCAAGGCAGACGACGTTCTTGTACGACGACTGCTCGAAGACGAGCGTGCCGATCGCCATCAGCGTGTAGAACCAACCGCGGGTCTGGTCGATGGCCTCGCAGATGAAGTCTGCGGGGTACTGCGCGGCAAACGTGTCGGCATTGCGGTGCGGGTAGCCGACAGCGGCGAACGGCATCGCGCCGGAGTCGTACCAGCAGTCGATGACCTCGGGCACGCGTGTTGCGGTCTCGCCGCAAGTCGGGCACGGGATGGTCACGTCATCGACGAATGGGCGATGAGGGTCGAGTGCTGACACATCAGTGCCACTGAGCTCGCTGAGCTCGGCAAGGGAACCGACAGCGACGAGATGACCTTCGTCGCAACGCCAGATTGGCAGGGGAGTGCCCCAGTAACGGTTGCGTGAGAGCGCCCAGTCGACGTTGTTGGTCAGCCAGTCGCCGTAGCGGCCCCACTGAATTGTTTGCGGGAACCAGTTCGTGTTGGTGTTCTGCTCGAGCAGCTGATCCTTGATCGCAGTGGTGCGGATGTACCAACTCGGCTGGGCGTAATAGACCAGGGGAGTGTGGCAACGCCAGCAGTGCGGGTACGAGTGCTCGTAGGGCAGGTGCTTGAACAGCACGCCGCTCTTCTTCAATTCGTCAACGAGAGTCTCGTCGGCCTTCTTGAAGAACAGGCCGCCAACAACTGGAACGTCAGGCGCGAAGTGACCATCGGGCAGCACGGGGTTCACGACCGGCAGGCCGTAGGAGCGGCAGGCGATGAGGTCGTCGGCGCCGAAGGCAGGTGCCTGGTGCACGAGGCCGGTGCCGTCGTCGGTCGTCACGTAATCAGCGAGGATCACGAAGTGAGCGTCAGGAATCTCGACGTAGTCGAACGGGCGCTTGTAAGTAACGCGCTCGAGTTCGGTGCCGGGGAAGGTTTCAAGAATTTCTGCCTCGTCGCCGAAAAGGCCGGCCGCGAGTGACTCGGCAACGATCAGGATCTCGCCGGTCTCGGTGCGCACGGCTGCGTAGGTGGCATCTGGCTTTACTGCGACAGCGGTGTTGGAGACGAGGGTCCAGGGAGTCGTCGTCCAGACGAGAAGAGATGCACCGGGGAAGCGCGCCTGCCACGTCGAATCAGTGATCGGGAAGCGCACGTAGACCGACGGGTCGACCACGGTCTCGTAGCCCTGCGCGAGCTCGTGATCGGAAAGGCCGGTGCCGCACCGCGGGCAGTAGGGCGCAACGCGATGATCTTGAACGAGCAGGCCCTTGTCGAAGATCTGCTTCAGCGACCACCACACGCTCTGCACGTAGTCGGCGCCCATCGTCCAGTAGGCGCTGTCGATATCAACCCAGTAGCCCATGCGGCGGGTCATCTCGGTGAACTCGTCGACATGGCGCACGACCGACTCGCGGCACTTCGCATTGAACTCGGCAACGCCGTACTTCTCGATGTCCTGCTTGCCGCTGAACCCGAGCTCCTTCTCGACCGCGAGCTCGACCGGCAGGCCGTGGCAGTCCCAGCCGGCCTGGCGCGGAACGTGGTAGCCCTTCATCGTGCGGTAGCGCGGGAATACGTCCTTGAACACTCGAGCCTCGACGTGGTGGGCACCGGGGGTGCCATTGGCCGTGGGCGGGCCCTCATAGAAGACCCAGGTGGGGCGGCCGGCGCTGGCGGCGACCGAGGCCTCGAAGACGCCCTCGGACTCCCACATATCGAGCACGTCATGCTCCATGGCCGGCAGATCGACCTGCGCTGGCACAGCCCGGTACATGAATGCTCCTTTGAGGGGGAAGGGCCAAGAATATCCGTGACTGAGCAAGCCCCGCCTCAGGAGCCCCAATGCGGCGCGGGAGCCTGATTTTTAGGGGTTTCCCCCCTATCCTGTGGCGATTGCCGCGGGTCACCGCCTGAGGCGAGTACGAGGGGGCGAGATGCCAGCAAAGAAGAGCGCACCGGCCAAGAAGGCCGTGGCGAAGAAGGCTGTGCCCGCCACAAAGGCCGCTCCGGCCAAGAAGGCAGTTCCCGTGAAGAAGGCTGCGCCTGCCAAGGCGGCGCCCGTCAAGAAGGCTGCTCCGGCAAAGAAGGCTGCGCCGGCAAAGAAGGCGGCGCCGGCCAAGGCTGCGCCTGCCGCCGCGAAGAAGAGTGCTGCCCCGGCGAAGAAGGCTGCCGCCCCGGCCAAGGCTGCGCCTGCTGCCGCGAAGAAGGCGGCTGCTCCTGTTGCCAAGAAGGCCCCCGCGCCTGTCAAGGAAGCGGCAGCCAAGAAGACAGCTGCCAAGCCCGTTGCCGACAAGCCGGCTGCTCCCGTCGAGGAGAAGAAGCCGGCAAAGAAGGCGGCTCCCAAGTCGATCATGAAGAAGAAGCCGAATACTCCGGCCGCGAAGATGACCCCGCTCGCCCCGCCGCGCCCCGTCGTGCGCGAAGACGAGATCGGAAGAGCACACGTCTGA
>CALFIA010000340.1 GCA_937876275.1 uncultured Actinomycetes bacterium
CGGCTTGCTCGAACGCGTAGGCAGAAACGCGCTCAATGCCGGTTCTGGTGAAGACGTTCTCCTGGATGGCGAACTCACGCTGCGTGCCTCGGCCGAAGCGACCGCCAAGCTCGGAGTACTCGCCCTCGGTGTTCTCGCGCACGATCACCATGTCGATGCGCGCATCTGCCGGGATGGTCACTCTCACCGGCACGCCGTCGAACTGGCGCACCGGGCGGAGATTGACGTACTGGTCGAATGCTCGGCGAATAGGGATCAGCAGTCCCCACAGCGACTCGTGATCTGCGACATCGGGGCGACCGACTGCCCCGAGGAAGACGGCATCGCTCTGGCTGAGTCGGTCGATGCCATCGCTGGGCATCATCGAGCCATTGGCGACCAGGTAGTCGCAACCCCAGTCGAGCCAGGTCCAGTCGATGGTGACGCCTGACTGTGCCGCGGCGTGGTCGAGCACCCGAGTGGCGGCAGGAAGTACCTCGTTGCCGATTCCGTCTCCGGGGATCGTCGCGATTGTCAGGCGTGAACTCGTCATCGTCAGGCGAGTTCCTGGTGCCCGCCGTTGTCCTCGTACACGGCCTCGGCGAACAGGGCCAGCGAGTTGATCATCGGGAAGTCATTGAACGAGAAGAGGAATGCCGGGTTGGAAGCATCGTCGTTGTGATGCTCATGCCATGACCACGATGGCACGACGAAGATGTCGTGTTCCTTCCAGTCGTAACGCTTGCCGTCAATGATCGAATGACCCTTGCCCTCTGCAACGTGATAGACCACGGAGCCGGTGTGGCGGTGAGCCTTCGAGGCGAAGCCGGGCTTGAGCATCTGCATGTGAGCGCTCATAGTGGGCATGACCGAGCCGCCAGTGTGCGGGTTCACGTATTCCATGATCACGCCGTCGTACTCGGTGCCGTCGGAGACCTTGCCGAGGTTGTCGAGGGCCTCGCGAGTGGGGCCCCACGGGTATCCGAGAAGCGGAGAGTAGGGCTTACCCCAGTTGCGGTTGGCGGGCTTCAGGATTCCGCTGCCATGGGTCAGGATCGAGGTGTTGTTCACCTTGCCCGGCACCTGGTACAGATCGGGGTGCACTTCGTAGAAGTTGGCGTCGAGTGAATTCACCAGCGGGATGTCGAGACCGTCCTGCCAGATGACGAAGTTGTCGGCCGCTTCATTACCGTGCTCATGCCAGGTTCCACCGGGGGTGATGGCGAAATCATTGGGGCCGACCTTGAGGCGATCTCCATCGACAATGGTCCAGGCGCCGGTTCCCTCGATCACGAAGCGCAATGCGCTCGCGGCATGGCGGTGTGCGGTCATTGATTCGCCGGGGTTCATGATCTGGATGCCTGTGTAGAGCAGGCCCACGGCGGCGGCGAGTTCGCGGCGTCCGTCATTGACGAGGTAGATCACTCGGCGGCCGGCGTCCTTACCCTGCACCAACGTGGCGGATTCGACCACGAAGGGGCGCATGCGCTCATAGCTCCAGA
>CALFIA010000341.1 GCA_937876275.1 uncultured Actinomycetes bacterium
GTCGACGAATCCGGGAAGTGTTATCTCGACTCGACTGCGGCCCTCTGGTTCTGCAACATCGGTCACGGTCGACGCGAGCTGGCTGAGGCTGCTGCCAAGCAAATGAGCGATCTCGCCGCCTACTCGAGCTTCGGTGACTACGCCACGCGCCCCTTGATCGAGCTGGCCGATCGCATCTCGGCTCTTGCTCCGGCAGAGGACACAAAGGTCTTCTTCACTTCAGGCGGCAGCGACTCAGTTGACACTGCAGTAAAGATGAGTCGTCGCTATTGGGTGCTGACGGGCAAGCTCACAAAGCAGATGATCATTACTCGCGACCGCTCGTACCACGGCATGCACATGGCGGGCACCTCAATCGCAGGTATTCCCGGCAACCGCGAGGGTTACGGGCCGATGTTCACCGAAGTGCGCAATGTTTCCTGGGACGACGCCGAAGATCTTGCGCGTGCCATCGACGAGGTGGGTGCCGAGAATGTTGCCGCATTCCTCTGCGAGCCGATCATCGGTGCAGGTGGCGTTTATGTCGCACCTGAGGGCTACCTCGCACGTGTACGCGAGATCTGCCGGGAGCGCGATGTGCACTTCATTGCCGATGAGGTGATCTGCGGATTCGGTCGCACGGGTGAGATGTTCGCGTCAGGTCGATGGAACCTCGATCCCGACATGCTGCTTGTGGCCAAGGGCATGACCTCCGGATACCTGCCGATGGGTGCTGTTCTTGCTGCTGGTCGCATCGCTGAGCCGTTCTGGGCAGCGCCCGGGCAGATGTGGCGTCATGGGTACACCTATTCAGGTCACGCAGCGGCAGCGGCAGTCGCGCATGCGAATCTCGACATCCTCGAGCGCGAGAACCTCGTACAGGCAGTCGCTGATAAGCAGATGATGCTCAACGCGAGCCTCGCCCCTCTTCGCGAGCACTCGTACGTGATCGACGTGCGCGCGGGCGTAGGCCTGCTCGGTGCAGTGCAACTCGACCCGGCCCTCATCGCTGCCGACCCGACTCTGGGAGCTCGCCTGGTGCGGGCCGTGCGTGAGAAGGGCGTGCTTACACGACTTCTGGCCGATGGCGGCCTGCAAGTGTCACCACCGTTCACGATCACGCGTGAAGATGTGCGACTGCTCGTGACTGCGGTGGATGAGTCGCTCGGCGAGTTAGGTTCGCAGCGCACGCCGCGATCAGGATCGAACGTAGATTTGCTACCCGAGCAAACGCGTGATGATTCAGGCGGATTTGATTCCCTTGATGCACGCCTGCTGGCAGACGTGCCGCCGCATCACGGTTCCTGACGTTCCTTCAGCAGGTCGCGGATCTCCATCAGCAATTTGACGTCAGCGGGAGTCGCATCGACACCGCCGATGCCGCGACGCTCGCGGTACTTGTTCATGGGAAGTACGAACACGAAGTAGATGACAGTGAGCGTGATGAAGAACGTGATGATGCCGTTGAGTAGCAAGGTGAAGTCGATGACCTGGCCGCGAATCTCGAGAGTGCCGGCATTCACCCCGCCGCCGAGGAAGATGCCGACAATCGGCTCGATCAAGCCCTTGCTGAACGCACCGACCAGTGCGGCAAATGCGGCGCCGACGACGAAGCCGACCGATAGGTCGATGACATTGCCGCGCAGCACGAACGCGCGAAAGCCCTTCAGCATGGTTCCTCTTCCTTATGGGGATTCGAGCGGTGACTACTGAGCATGCGGGCGGATGATTACCGTCAGGGTGCCACGCGCCGGTGCACTAGCCAACCGAAGTGCTGACGCTTCGTCAACCGCGAGGGTCACTGCTGAGTCGCTCGATCCGAAACCACCACTCGATGCGGGCTCAAGAACTCGAGCAGTGTGGGCGATGATCGAACTGAAGCCTTCGTCACTGACGGCAACGACGGATACTCGATCGCCAACATGCAGGGCATCGGCGACCGCGCGACTTTCGAGGTTGATGGGAATGGCAACCTCGTCGGCGCCGAGTGCGAGCCCGTCAGTGGAGGTGAGTTCCGGTGCACCGTGCGGAAGTGAGCTCATGATGATCAGCACCGCTATACCGGCGAGGCTTGCGGCGACGATGCGTCGATGCCTACTGATGAGACGGGCGAGATCACCGCGGGTCAGTGAGGAGAGCACTCGCCGAGACTAGGTGCCCTTCGAGACAGCCGAAAGCGGCTGTCCACAGTTCAGGAGCTGCTGGAGGGAGTCGACGAGCTGGGAGCAGGAGTGCTCGGGGTCGAGGTGCTGGGAGTGGACGACGTCGAGCTGCTGGTAGAGCTCGAGGAGGAACTTGAAGAACCCGTGTTCGCCTTCTTGTCGCGGGAGTCATTTCGGTAGAAGCCGGAGCCCTTGAAGACCACGCCGACGTTGCCGAACTGCTTGCGCAAGGTCTCCTGGCCACAGTCGGGGCAGGTGGTCAGGGTCGGATCCGACATCGACTGCACGATCTCGTGATGGGTGTCGCAATTCGAGCACGCGTACTCGTAAGTGGGCACGATTCCTCCTGGCCTGATCTAGCACTCTGGGGTGCTGAGTGCTAATTCTGCCCCGAGGTCATCCGATTCGTCCAATCGACGGGGCACCCCCGTACCCTTCGTGCGTGGTCAACCCGAGAGCGCTGGCGTGGATTGCTCTCGGCGGCATTCTCGGATCCCTCGCCAGATTCACGGTGTCGTACCTCTGGAATCCGAATCAGGTAGGCACCTTCCCCTTCGGCACGCTCGTGATCAACGTGAGCGGCTGCCTGGTGATCGGCATGGTCGTGCCAGTTCTCGCCGGGCATCCGCGTGAGGAGCATCTGCGGCCCTTCATCGTCACCGGTGTACTCGGTGGATTCACCACGTTCTCCGCCTTCGCACTCGAATCAGGCGTGATGATGAATGACGGGCACTACGCGTTAGCGGCCTCGTACATCGCAAGCACGCTCGTGCTCGGCCTGCTCGCAGTGTCGATGGGCGCACGCATCAGCCGGAGGTTCGCCGGATGATCGAGTTATTGGCAATTGCTTTTGGCGCGGCGATCGGTGCACCGTCCCGCTTCATCCTTGATCGCTGGATGGCCGGGCACGCACCGACGAAGCGCTTCCCGTGGAGTCTCTTGCTTGTCAACGTGCTCGGCTCGGCGATTGCTGGTGCGGTGTTCGCTGCGACAACCGGCAACCTTCAGGTCTTCTTGCTCGTCGGTATCTGCGGTTCTCTCACTACCTTCTCGGGCTTCGGCTGGGAGATGCACCTGCTGTGGTCACGGTCGCGGTCGACCTTCGTCATTGCGTTGATCGTGATGACGGCTTCGTGCATTGCCGCTTTCGAACTCTTCTTCCACCTGTTCAGAAGGTGATGACTCGCTGCGGAGTCACGACTTGATCCACGTGAGCATCATGTGACTCGTGCGGCAGCGAATCTACCAGTTCGTCATCGAAGAGCAGCGCAATACGCATGGGGCCACCGTCGGCGAATGTGGGCACATGCTGAAGGGCGCGGTCGTAGTAGCCGCCTCCTTGACCAAGTCGAAACCCATCGCGTGAGATCGCAAGAGCAGGCATGACGATCGCATCGCAGTCGCTCAGGGCATCGGGGACTGCCGAACCCGTGGGTTCCTGCATGCCGAGCTCGCTGTCGGTGAAAGCAGTAGATTTCTTTAGTTCAACCCAATCAAGCGAATCGCCATTGACTCGGGGGAGAAGTACGCGAATGTCTCGCTGCCGGAGCAACTCGATCAGGGCAGACGTGCCTGGCTCGGTGGGCATGGATAGGTAGCAGGCCACCGTGCCGGTGTCGCCGAGTGCGGGCAGGGCACGTGGCGCAAGGGCGTACGCGGCTTTCACCCGATCCGAGTGAGAGCGGGCCCGCCGAGCGATACGGACCTCGCGGCGCAAAGCGGCCTTGGCGGCGGCGGGGCTCGGGTCAGTGGTTGTCACGAACCCATCGTGCCTGATCCTCTATCGTCAGACCATGGAGAAGCCGAACACGTGGGGCATGCCCGTGCGTAAGGCCGTCGTGCCCGCTGCCGGCCTCGGCACGCGATTCCTGCCGGCTACCAAGGCCACTCCTAAGGAAATGCTTCCCGTGGTCGACAAGCCCGCCATTCAGTACGTGGTGGAAGAGGCAGTGGCGGCGGGTCTTGATGACGTCCTATTCATCACCGGTCGCAGCAAGCGTCCGCTGGAAGACCACTTCGATCGCAATTTCGAGCTCGAAGAGGTGCTGCGCGCCAAGGGTGACACTGAGCGTCTCGAGATGGTTCAGCACTCCACCGACTTGGCCACGATTCACTACGTGCGACAGGGCGACCCGCTCGGTCTAGGTCACGCAGTACTCATGGCCGAAGGCCACGTCGGGCACGAGCCATTTGCCGTGCTCCTCGGCGATGACCTCATTGATCCGCGCGACCCGATCCTGCCGCGCATGGCCGCTATTCGTGCCGAGTTCGGCGGTTCAGTGGTGTGCTTGATGGAGGTGCCGCGCGAGAGTATTTCGCTCTACGGCTGCCCGGCGATCGAGCGCACCGATTCCGATGACGTCGTACTCATCACTGATCTCATCGAGAAGCCTGATGTTGCCGATGCTCCGAGTTCGTATGCCGTCATCGGTCGTTATCTTCTCGATCCTGCGGTCTTCGAGGTTCTCCGCGACACGAAGCCGGGCCGCGGCGGCGAGATCCAGTTGACCGATGCGTTGCGCACCCTTGCTTCGATGCCTGCTGATCAAGGCGGCGGAGTTCGTGGCGTGGTGTTCTCCGGGCGTCGCTATGACACCGGCGACCGAATCTCGTACTTGCAGGCCGTGATCACCCTCGCTGTCGAGCGTGATGATCTCGGCCCGGAGCTGCGCGCCTGGCTGACAGAATTCGTTGCAGGGCTTCAGTGATCAGTTGGCCCGTCACCCTCATTGAGGGCGATATTCGCTTGCGGCCATTGCGTATTCGCGATGGGCGAGCCTGGCGCGATGTTCGTGCTCGCAACAATGAATGGCTGACTCCGTGGGATGCAACTCTTCCTGCCGAAGGTGCATTCGAAGGCGAAGCGCCTCCGACATTCGGCGCGATGGTGCGGCGGATGAATCGCGAAGCGCGCGCCGGTCGCATGCTTCCGTGGGCGCTTGAAGTCGATGGAGTCTTTCGTGGTCAGGTCACCGTCGGTGGTATCGCGATGGGTTCACTGCGCGGTGGTTACATCGGATACTGGATCGATCAGGATGTTGCAGGTCGAGGTGTTATGACGACAGCAGTGGCGATGGCATGCGACTACTTGATCGGTGAATGCGGCATGCATCGCATTGAGATCAACATTCGTCCGGAGAACGAGCCCTCGCGTCGCGTCGCCGAGAAACTTGGCCTGCGCAATGAAGGCATTCGTGCCGACTATTTGCACATCAACGGGCAGTGGTGCGATCACGTGTCGTATGTACTTCTGGCCGGAGATCAGCCCGACGGACTACTCCGACGGCTCAAGAGTCAGCAACTTTCCCAGTAGTCACACGCGACACGCCGAAGGTGCCCCGCGTCGCACCTACACGCTGTCCCCTATACAGGCCTCTAACGTACGAGGCGTGACGGGCCTTATCTACATCGTGATCATCGCGTTGTGGGCTGCCGTTCTGATCCCGATGTGGCTTCGCCGCCATGACCAGATCAGTGAGGTCAGGTCGACCGCCCGCTTCGAGAACTCGATGGCACGACTGGGCAGCCATGATGAGATCGGTAATCGACGCGGGGGGCGCAATCACATGAGCCAGATGACCTCCATGAATCCCGCGGCCAAGCGTCGAGCGACCATCCTGGCCTCGCTGGCGGGCATGACTGCGCTGACCTTGCTTCTCGCCCTGGTCTCCGTAGCCCCCAAATGGATGCCGATCCTCTTCGGCCTGCTCACTGCAGCCTTCATGGTGGCCAGCGCGATGACCGCCTCAGCTCGCACCCAGGCGGCGCCCGCCCGCGTGCGCCGCGCCGAACCTGCCTCCCGCCGCGAGCGCACTGCAGCTCCTGCTGCGGCCCAAACGGCCGCCGCGGTCGACGACTGGGAGAACTGGAACGCCTGGGACGACGAGGACGAGGCCTGGGAGGCCGTACCCACCACGTTGCCGACGTACGTCACGGCACCGCGCGCCTCGCAGGTGCCGCGCCCGATCGACAAGGCACGCCCTGGTGAGTGGACCGGTAGCGCCATGGTCGAAGCAGCTGCGGAGATGCGCGAGGCATCGGCAGCGCAAGCCGCTGAGATCGCTGCAGTCGCGGCAGCCTACGAAGACATCACCGCAGAGATCCCGATTGTCACGGCCGACTACGACCGCCGGGCCGCAAACGGCTGATCACCGCACAGACACAGCGAAGGGCCGCCCCCACCGGGGGCGGCCCTTCGTCATTCTTGGCTACTTCTTCGACAACGACTCGGCAACGGCGGTCAGCAAGTTGGAGACGCAGGTGTCGGAAAGCTCGGCAGGCGCCGGAGCTGACAGGGCCTTCTTGGCCTCGGCCATGGTCAGGCAGTCAGCGACGTCAGTCGCGCCGGCGATCGAGTAGTAGTTCGCCATCACAGAGAAACGAGCCGTCGGATTAGCGAGGCTGGAGGAGATTCGCTCGATGGGGACATCCTTGCCCTCGGGCGTGGTGCAGACCTTTCCGTCGGCACTGAGTGCGCCATCAACGCCTAACTTGGCTACCGGCGCGAGGCAGACGGCCTTGAAGTAAGCAGCGACGACCTCAGGTGCGATGTTGACGGGAACCGACGATGCGGGCGCAGACGCCGGTGCGCTGGCAGCAGAGGAAGCGGCGGTCGATGGCGAGGCGCTACCCGAGGTCGAGGACGACGAGCCCGAGGAGCAGGCGGCCAGACCGACGAGAGCGGTAGCAGCAAGGACAATGGACGCAGTGATCTTGATGGATGAGGTCATGGACGAAGGCTAGACGCGGGATATGCGGTTGACCAAACCCGAACGTTCGCCGTCAGATCGTCGAACTCACGCGCTCATAGTCATCATCGAAGCGCTCGATGTCGTCCTCGTCGAAGTGGCCGAAGGCAACCTCGAGAACTCGCACGGGGTGGCCTGATGAATTGCCCATGCGGTGCATGGCCAATTGCGGAATCCAGACATGCTCACCTGAGCTCAAGGAGCCGGGGATCCCGCTCACTTCAATGTCGACAGGGCCGTCGATGATGGTCCAGAGCTCGCTTCGTCGCTGGTGGCGTTGCAGTGAGAGCCGGTGGCCGGGCTCGACGGTGATGATCTTGACGGTGACCTTCTCATTCGTCGCGAACTGCTCGAAGTGACCCCAGGGGCGATCACTGATGAGTTGAGTCGGGATCTGCTGATCGGCGAGGGTCATGACTTCTCCTTTGATGGGGCGAGAGCTCAGGCAGCTTCGCCGGTGGGCAGGGGGGTGCGCGAGCCGAGAGGTGATTCGGTGAGCAGTGCAAGCAGGCCCTCGAGATCAACGAAGGCGAAGCGAATCGAAGCGTCGCTGCATCCGTAGGGCAGTACGACGACACCTTGGTGGATCAGTGCACCGCAGGAGTAGATGACGTTGGGAACGTAGCCCTCGCGCTCATCACCCTGGGGGCTCAACAGCGGTGTCTCGAGCTGGCCGATCACCTGTGTGGGGTCATTGATATCGAGAAGCAGCGCCCCGATGGAGTACACGCGCATAGGGCCGACTCCATGGGTGAGCACCAGCCACCCGACGTTGGTTTCCATGGGTGAGGTGCAGGCACCCAGTTGAACGACCTCCCAGGAGTGCACGGGAGCCTGCACGACAACGGGCTGGCCCCAGCGCAGGGTGTCGGGCGATGTAGCGACGGAGATGTTCTCCCGATCCCAACGAGAGATTCCCCAGAATTCACCGTCGATCTTGCGGGGGAAGAGGGCCATGCCCTTGTTCTGGGCTGCGGCTCCGATCATCGGCTGAATCTCGAAGGTGGTGAAGTCACGGGTCTTGAGCATGTGCGGCGCAACCTTCGCACCGTCGAATGCCGTGTAGGTGCCGTAGTACGTCACGAGATTCTCGTGAGCGACCGGTTCAAAGGAGACCGACAGCGCGGCGAAATCATCATCGACAAAGCGCACGAAGCGCGCATCCTCCATGCCATGGCTCTCGGCAGGGCTGCTCGGGAAGATCACGCGCTCACTCAGTTTCGAGATCGGATCAAAGGTGAGGCAGAAACTCGACTCGGCTGTCCTGCGAATGCGTTCCAGGATTCCGTCGTGCGCATCACGGCGTGGGCTGTCGGCCTCACTCGATCGCAGAATCAGCTCGAGATCTCGAGGCGTGAACTCGTCGGGAAGCAAGCGAAGGATGGACTCAGCGGAGATCGCATCGCCCTGCCGACTCAGTGAGTCACTGAGGAAATCACGCGACATAGGCAGTGGCATGGTCGTGCCCGCGGTCAGGAAGCGACCTGGAGGGTCGATTTCCAGCTTGTGAATGCCCGTGATCACCCCTGTTCGGAACTCGACACTGGATACGTGCCCCTCGCCAACAGCTCGTGCGCTCATGATGAAACGAAGCTCACCGGGATTGAGCTCACTTTGGTCTGGGTGCGCAACGATCGACGGGTTGAACAGAGCGGCACCTTCGACCGCGTACTCCTGCGTGAAGTAGGCCCCGATGAGATCTCGACGAGTCTGATCCACGGCATCAGGCTGCACGTTGACGAGCGGCAGACGGTGCGCGATCAACGAGAAATGCTCGCGAAAGACAGTCAGGAGATCGGCGTGACGCCGGTCGAACTGCGCGATTGTTGCCGTGAGGGTGCTCTCGACCTCTTCGTCACTCATGGCCAGCAGCCGCTCGATCACGCTTTCCGCACGGCTGATGCCTTGAATCAGGAATTCCTGACCGGGGAGGAAGCGTCGAGTGATCACCCTGCGGTGGTCAGGGAACAAGTGAATTGCCGAGCGAGTGACAATCGAGCCGTCGAGTGGCGGAACGACGGAGATGAAATCATTCGTCGATCGAGTTGTATGGGTCGAGCTCGTCGACTGTGATCCGCTAGAGCTGCCGATCGTCATCCCCGAGAAGTCGTTTCCGTCGGCGCTCACGGTGTCGCTCCCGCAAGACGCCTAGCCTGCTGAAAGGTGGTGAGCATGGCGATGGTCGACTCGGCGCCGCAATTCTCATTGCGGCCATCTCGTTCGAGGCCGTCGAATCCAGCCCCATGGACGTGATCGGCCATCGGGGTCTGTGAGTCGTTGTCACCGTCAAACCAGTCGGCGCACATGCGCACGACGTTCGCCCAGTGAGGATCCCTGGTGAGCCCGTAAGCGCGCGCCGCCGCTTCAGCGAGGGCAGCCACCTCGATGGGCTGTTGATCGAAGCCCGGTCGCGGCTCATCGTGATGCCAGCCGCCTACCGGTGTCACCGAGATGTGACCGTCATTCGTCTCGACGTGCACCAGCCACTCGAGCATCGTGAGGCCACGAATGGTGAAACGGGGTTCACGAAGTAACTCGCCCGCGGCGATGACTACCTCGGCGACACAGGCGTTCGCGTACGTCAATCGCTCCTCGGGCCACTTCCACTCTGGACGCTCGCTGGGAATTCCGATCTCGAACAGCGCGGTTCGCAGCAGATTCAGTGACGGTCGGTGGTCGGGAATGACTTTCAACACCTCGGCTGCTCCGAGCGCCGCGAAAGTCATTGACCGAGAGAAAGACGAGCGCTGATGCGCACTCCGCTCGAATACTGTGAGTGCTTCGTCGGCTAACTGCCTGCACGTCGCGACGGCAGTGCCGAGCCCCCAGAGCGCTCGACCCCAAGAATCATGAAGCATGGGCGAGTCGGTCCAGTCGCCGATGGCATTACGTCGATTGCGCATTCGCCCGTCGTACTCCTGCGCTTGTGTCAGGAAGTCGAGGTAGAGACGGGAGAGCTCATGTGCGGTCTGGGCATGGAGTCTGTCGGCCTCGGATTGCCCCTTGGTGTGCGGTTTTGCTTCTGCTTGCCCGGCCTCTCGGGCCGTGACGATCAAGCCTCGAGCGACGTCATCCACGCAGTACCCGTGTTCTATACGTGGATACGAATGACGTGCATGCTCGAACAGGCCGATGTCGTCACTCATTCGCTGCAGGTGAGCGAGGCTGATCGGCAGATAGGTGCGATGCTGCGTGATCGCCTTGGGTGTGCGAGTCGTTCCTCGGGTCTCGGTACTCACGCGCTGATCCGAACTCGCGTGGTGTGAAGCAGCTGCGCCGCGACATCGCGGTACTTGTCTGCCACCGCCGACCAGAGCAGGTCAGGAGCCATTCGCCGAGCAGCGGCAGCCATCTCCTTGGCCGTCTCCGGCTCAGTGAGCAGGCGCCTGATCGCATTGGCGATCTGTCGAGGATTCTCGCGCTCGACCAGGATTCCCATTCCGCCGGACAGCAGCTCGGCGGCGTGCGGGAAGCGAGTGGAGATGACGGGCTTTCCTGCAGTGATTGCCTCGACGAGCACTCCTGAGGTCACTTGATCCTTGGAGTCATAGGGGAGTAGCACGATGTCGGCGCCGGCGACTATCTCTTGAAGTTCGGGAATGGTGAGGTATCGCGCATCGAACTCAACGCGATCCTGCAAGCCTTTCTCCTGCACCTGCTTCACGAGGTTCTCCCGATACCGCTCACCTTCGTTCGCCACGACCTTCGGATGGGTCTTGCCGACGATCTTGTAGAGGGGAGCTGGATTGAGGTCGGCCAACATCGACATGGCGCTGATGCCCCATTCGATTCCCTTCCCCGAGCCGATGAGTCCCCAGGTGAGAATGGTCGGGCGAAAGTTCGTACGAGTGCGAAAGCGCCCCGCCAGATGAGTCTCGTCAGCGCCATGCGGAATCACGACCACCTTGGCAGCGTCTACTTGGTACTTCGTCACGAGTCGATGGCGAGCGCTCGCTGTCATCGTCACGATCGTGTCGGAGCGGGTCGCGAGATCCTCGAGGATGAAGCGCTGATTGGCAGTGGGGGTCTCCAGAACGGTGTGACAGACAGTGATGATCGGCACGGTGATCGAGTTGATAGCCTCGACGACGTCCTGCCCGTCTTGACCACCGAAGATTCCGTACTCGTGCTGCACGATCACTACGTCGGTCGCATTCAGGTGTGCTGCCGTCTCGTACGCGCCTTCGAATGAGCCGCGAATCCATTGGTGATCCACCTCTGACGGAAACCCGGACTGCAGGGCGTCGACCATGGCCACGATGCTCACTCGGTCGTTCCGAGTGGTGAGAGAGCCGGCGAGAGCGGCGGCAAAGGTAGCGAGGCCGCATTGAGTGGGCGGGTATGTGCTGAGCATCCCGTAAGTGGTCATAGAGGTCCTTCCATCTGCACGCACAGCGTCATGCGCGGGGTGCTTTGACGGTAACGGCGAGGCTTGGGCATGCCTGACCGAAAGCGGTCGTTAGCCCGAGCACAGACCGAGCAGAGGATGCGTGCTGCGTGATCTCAGGTATGGAAGAGTGACGATGACCAGCTGACGTTGCGCGTCAGTCATCATGCGAAAGCCGAAGGAGTCAGATGGCTCAGCCGCCGACTTGTCCTCGTTGCCGTCGCTACGTGCCCAATGACGTCGAACCCGGTGTCGGCCCCGGCGTGCCATCACTTGCGGTCTCGGCGCAAGCAGAGCCGATCGAGGTGTGCCTGCCGTGTGGCTGGCATGAGGCCTGGCAGCAGGCACAGGGTGAACTGAGTGCCCCGCAGTCTTGGCCAGTGCTCGTTCCGGAGAGGTTCTACCGCGGCTTGGGTTCGTGCTGAGCGATCAGGCCGGTGGCGGGAAGCTCACGATGAGACCGGTCGTCGTATTTCCGTAGGTCACCAGCGACTCAGGCGCCGTGGCGAACGTCCAGGCGATGTAAGCGCAGAAGATGGCGTCGATCTCGTCCTCGATCACGTTGAGCTGCGAATGCCTCGTCGCATTCTCAACCGCACGAGTGAGTTCTTCCCATCTGACGTTGTCGGTCAGGCGCAGCGAGTGATCGCAATGACTGACCATCATGGAGATCAATCGAATGAATTGCTCTCGCCGCATCTCGGGCGTGCGGCCGGACTTCGCCTTGTATTCGAGTACGCGGGTGAGTCCGAACAGACCGACCATGGAGCTGTGCGGGTAGACCTCGAGTGCGATCGGGGTACGCACTGTCAGGGAGCCTTCGTGGTCGGTGCTCCACCCGTATTCATCGACTAGGCCTTTCGCCCTGGGCACAGGCTGCATGCTGGGCTGACTCATGTTGGTCGGATGCGTGCCGGCGTGAAATCTCCGGAAGTCCTGTGACAGGTCTCGTTCGCACTCGCGCATTCCTGCAGAGTTCGTCACGACTATCGGGGCGTCGATCGCGATGACAATAGGAGTGGCGCCTGCGAGAAACTCTGCGATCTCCGTGGCTGTCGTGACGGATGTCGATCGCAGAAGTGCGCCACTCTCATCAGTGAGCGCAATACCGGTACGCGCTTTGGTTCCCCAAGCGAGATCGATTCCGGCCACCTGCATGAAGGGAATGTATGGCCACCTGGACGTGAGCGCATGAGGTGCACCTTCTCGAAGCTGTTGCCCATCGGTGACGTAAAGTCGGAACATGCTGGGTTCCGTGCAGTCCATCGTCATTCTCGCCCTATGGCTTGCCCTGACCGGCCTTGAGATCTGGGCCGTGATCGACTGCGCACGCAGGCCCGCCCAGGCGTTTCCGGCCATCGATCGAAAGTCCAAGATTCTGTGGATCGTGCTCACCGGGGCGGCTCTCGCAACGGGGCTCCTGTTCCGCAATCCCTTCGGCATCTTTGGAATCGCCGGAGCGGTAGCGACCTTGGTCTACCTATTCGACGTGCGCCCCAAGATCATCGAGATCATGAAGCCCCGCTGGTAGTTCAGTTTTTCCTCGACATACGTGTGGCCCGCCTCTTTCGAGACGGGCCACACGCGTAGGCGCGGAAAGTTGGTTACTTCTTGCCCTGGTTCGCCACGGCAGCTGCAGCCTCGGAAGCAGCAGCCGGATCCAGGTACTCGCCCCCCTTGACGATGGGCTTGAGATGTTCATCGAGCTTGTAGACGAGCGGGATTCCGGTCGGGATGTTGAGCTCGGCGATGTCGGCATCGCTGATGCCATCGAGATGCTTGACGAGTGCACGCAGCGAGTTGCCGTGAGCAGCGATGAGCACGGTCTTACCGGCGCGAAGCTCCTCGGCGACGATGACGTCTTCCCAGTACGGAATCAGCCGCGTGACGACATCCTTCAGGCATTCGGTAGCGGGAACTGCCTCGGGCGGAAGTGCGCTGTAGCGAGCATCGTGGGTCTGTGCCCACTCGTCATTCGGGTCGATGGCGGGCGGGGGAGTGTCGTAGGAGCGACGCCAGAGCATGAACTGCTCATCGCCGTACTGCTCGAGAGTCTCCTTCTTGTTCTTGCCCTGCAGTGCTCCGTAGTGACGCTCATTGAGTCGCCAATTGCGCACGACCGGGATCCAGTGGCGATCAGCGGCCTCGAGTGCGATCTGGCTTGTCTTGATAGCGCGCTTGAGAAGTGAGGTGTGCACGACATCAGGGAGGATGCCGGCTTCCTTGAGCAGTTCACCGCCGCGCTTGGCCTCGTCCATGCCCTTCTCGTTGAGGTCGACATCGACCCAGCCGGTGAAGAGGTTCTTGGCATTCCATTCGCTCTCGCCATGGCGGAGCAGGATCAGGGTGTAGGGCGCGTTGGTCATAGGTCAATTCTGCCCGAGTGAGTTTCTGGATTCTCAGTCGGCTTCGCTCTACCGGTGCCGGTCAGGCAGTATCGCGCGGAGCGGCCAGATGGGCGAAGGCGGAGAGATTAGCCGTGGATTCACCCGACTTGACCCTCCATGCCCATTCCTTGCGAATAGCAGTCTCGAAGCCCAGCTCGAGAATGATGTTGAAGGAGTTGTCGGAGTATTCCAGGATCGCGCCGAGAATGCGGTCGAGTTCTTCCTCGCTCAGGTTCGCATTCGGCACCTTGCCGGTGAGATAGATGTCGCCGAACTGATCGATGCTGAAGGCCACCGCATACATGCGGCGATTGCGTTCGAGAAGCCATTCGTACACGCCTTTGTGGTTCTCATCGGGATTTCGTGCGACGAAGGCATTGATGGTCAGTGAGTGCTTGCCGATGCTCAGCGCGACGTTGGTCATCAGCTTGTGAGTGCCCGGGAGAACCACGATGTACGTGGTGTTGTTGGTATCGGGTGTCACGGTCTTCTCGCACGGCAGTTCGTGCTTGATGCAGTACTCCTCGATCACTGCCGCCGTGTGGCTCGTGCCGGGATCGTTGCTCGTGTCGTGGCTCATGCGTGAACGGCCAGCTCGCTATTGCGGTAATTCGCCAATGCCGCGCGATACGAGTCGAGCAGGCCGAGCGTGGTTGATTCCCAGCCGAAAGTCGCAGCATGCATGCGCGCCCCACGGGCGAGTTCATCGAGGCGCGCGGGATTGCGCAGCAGGCTCGCAAGAGTGTGGGAATAGGAGTTGACCGCATGGCCGTCGATCAGCACGCCGGAGACCTCGTGATTGACCGCAGTGCGCAGGCCTCCGACCGCCGAAGCAACGACGGGAGTACCGCAGGCCTGAGATTCGACGGCCACGAGGCCGAAGGACTCGCTGTAACTCGGCACGACAGTGATGTCGGCCGCGCGGAACCAGTCGACGAGGGTCGCACGATCATTCGGCGGTTCGAAGCGCACGATGTCGGAGATACCGAGGTCTTGTGCAAGCTCGATGAGGCTGGTCGGATGCTCCAGGCCATTACCGGAAGGGCCACCGCAGATCACGACTAGCAGCTCATCGCGCAGTGACGGATCGTCGGCCACCATGCGGGCTGCAGCGCGCACGAGAATGTCAGGAGCCTTGAGTGGCTGAATTCGGCCGACAAAGAGCAGGATCCGCTTATAAGCGAGGTTGTGCACCTGCGTGCCGCGTCCGGTCAGACTCGCGAGATTGCTCTCGGATGTTCGCTTCATCAAGCGCTCGCGGGCTTCTCGCTTGTCACCCGGAGTGAAGAGCTCAAGATCAACGCCGGGGTGCACGGTGTCGACGTGTGCGGGGTTAGCGCCGTACAGCTCGATGAGTTGCTGTGCCTCAATGCCGGTGTTTGCGATCAGACGAGTGCTCGCAGCCACGACCTGCTCTTCGCCGATCACGCGAAGTTGCGGCTCGGGTGTATCGCCATCGGCGAGTTCGAGGTTTTTGACCTTCGCCATCGTGTGCATCGTGTGCACGAGCGGAACATTCCACCGCTCCGAGGCGAGCCAGCCGACTTGGCCGGAGAGCCAGTAGTGCGAATGAATGAGATCGAACCAGCCCTCGGGATGCGAGGCCTCCACGCGCAGCAGACCGGCGGTCACTGCGCACAGCTGACCGGGGAGATCTTCCTTGCGCAGACCCTCAAACGGACCGGCCGTCAGATGGCGGACCTTTACCCCGGGCGCCAGCTCGACCACGCTTGCGTGGTCGCTGCTCGTGGCGCGAGTGAAGATCTCGACCTCGGTGCCGGCGAGAGCCAGGCGCTTAGCGGTCTCGACCACGTAGACATTCATGCCGCCGGCATCGCCCGTGCCTGGTTGGTCGAGTGGGCTCGTATGAATGGAGAGCAGGGCGACACGACGCGGGTTGGCCAGCTGGCCAGCTGCGTGGGCGAGGGGGAAGGCGCCGGATGTCACCTCTTAAGTGTGGCCCATGGGGCACCGCTGAGCCAATGGAGCGCATGATTCGGCCCGTGAGGAGCCGTGCGAGGTGGCTGTTGCCTAGTCGAGCATGACTCCTGCGTACGGCTCGCCGGTGACGACGTTGACCACGCGCTTGGTGACGCTCACGGCGTGATCGGCGTATCGCTCGTAGTAGCGCGAGAGCAGAGTAACGTCAATGGCCGCCTCTACTCCGTGCTGCCAGTGATCAGAGAGCACGATGGTGAAGAGCTCGCGATGAACGCGATCCATCTCCGAGTCCTCCTCGGCAATGTCGGTCGCGAGCGTGACGTCCTGGCTCGTGATGACGGCCGCGGTCTTGTTGATGATGCCCTCGGCAAGTCGCCCCATGTGGGCGAAGGTCGCAGCGAGTTCGGCGGGAACTGCAGTATTCGGAAAGCGCAGGCGCGCCTGCTTGGCCACGTGCCGGGCGAGATCACCCATGCGCTCGAGGCTCGCGGCGATCCGCAGGGCACCAATGGCGATGCGAAGGTCGCGGCCGGTGGGGGCATCGTTGGCGATGATCTCGATGCAGCGCTCCTCGATGGCCGACGTGCGGATGTCGATCTCATCGTCGTTGTGGATCACCTGTTGAGCGATGCTCAGATTGGCTTCCAAGAGGGCCGTGGTGGCCAGGTTCATGGCAGCACCTACGAGCTTGGCGACCTCGACGAGCTCGGCGTTGACGGCCAGGAGCTCACCGTGAGGGGCGTTGCTGATGTCAGTCATGCGTTCAGGGCTCTCCGAGGTAGTGGGCACTCGTTTAACCCTCTGGGTTAACGGCGGGTGTACGGCTTCGAGAATACGCGGCAATTGTGCCACCGCATTTCGGGCCAATGAACGCCAACAGGCCCTAAAGTGAACAGTAGGTGTCGCAAGTGAACCCTTGCTCAATTCTGGGCTACAGCGCCCCTGAGGAGGGCTGAGCGGTGAATTCTCGCCCCTATTCTTCCGACGTGGCGTCTCAGCGGCAGGTCGATTCCCTCCTCGACCGTGATCTCGAAGGCCTCCCCGCGGTGTCGGAGGAGGTCGCTCATGTGCTGGCCGTGCTCAATTCAGCCTCACTGGTCGTGACTCCTGAGGGGAAAGTACTCCGGGCGTCCTCCCGCGCTGTGGCCCTGGGCCTGGTTAATCGCTCTCAAGTGACCATCCCCGATCTCGTGGTTCTCGCCGCCGAGGTGGCTGCCGCAGGCGAGCCTCGCGAGGCAGAGCTCAAGGTGCGCCGCCCCCCGCTCGGCCGCGAATTGCTCGAAGTGCGAGCCCGGGCGACTGTCATCAGTGATGGCGTGGTGCTGATTCTGATTGATGATCTCTCTGACGACCGACGAGTCGATGCAGTGCGACGAGACTTCGTGGCGAACGTCTCGCATGAGCTGAAGACTCCGGTGGGGGCGCTCTCACTTCTCGCTGAGGCAATCGCTACCTCGCCTGATGATGTGGAGCAGGTACGTCACTTCGCTGAGCGTATGCAGCTCGAGGCCTCGCGACTCGGTCACCTCATCCAAGACGTCATTGATCTCTCGCGCCTGCAAGGTGATGATCCCGTGCTTCGTGCCGAGATCGTGCCGGTTGAAGAACTCATCGTGCGTGCCATCGACGAACTTCGCACCGCTGCCAACGCGGCATCGATTGAATTCGTACGAGGCGAGTCAAATAGCGCACTGATCTACGGTGACCGCAATCAACTTCTCACAGCGCTGCGCAATCTGCTCGCCAACGCTGTCTCGTACTCGCCTGCACATACTCGTATCGCCATCGACTGCCGAGTGGTCAACGACATTATCGACATCAGCATCACCGATCAAGGCGTGGGAATTCCGGCGGTCGAACTCGAGCGCATCTTCGAACGTTTTTACCGTGTCGACCCTGCCCGTTCTCGCGTCACCGGGGGCACCGGCCTCGGCCTTGCAATCGTCAAGCATGTATGCCAGAACCACGGTGGAGAGTGCACGGTGTGGTCTGAGGTTGGGGTGGGCTCGACCTTCACCCTGCGGCTGCCCGTCTACCAGGAGACAGCCTCCGGTGCGGGTCATTCGCATGAGTTCATGGTCGACTCCCTGGTCGTTCCCGTTGATACCGACCCCTTTGAATCCCTTGATAACACCAACCCTGCAGAGGTACATCAGTGACACGAATCCTGGTCGTCGAGGACGAAGAGTCCTTCTCCGACGCACTGTCCTTCATGCTCAAGCGTGAAGGTTTCGAAGTAACCGTTGCCGCCGATGGCAATGTGGCCGTGAGTGAATTCGATGCCAACGGCGCCGATCTCGTCCTGCTCGATCTCATGCTTCCCGGTATTTCGGGCACCGAGGTGTGCAAGAACATCCGCGGCAAGTCGAACGTGCCGATCATCATGGTGTCGGCGAAGGACGGCGAGATCGACAAGGTGCTCGGGCTAGAACTTGGCGCTGATGATTACGTCACCAAGCCTTTCAGTTCACGTGAACTGCTCGCGCGTGTACGCGCAGTGCTGCGCCGTCACGGGGAAGTCGATGAGTTGGTGCCGCTCGTAGTCGAAGCTGGCCCCGTGCGCATGGATGTTGATCGCCACGTCGTGACTGTGCGCGGTACTTCAGTTCCGATGCCGCTCAAGGAATTCGACTTGCTCGAAATGCTGGTGCGTAACTCGGGTCGAGTCATGACCCGCGGCCAGCTCATCGATCGCGTGTGGGGTGCCGACTACGTCGGTGACACCAAGACCCTCGACGTTCACGTCAAGCGCCTGCGCGCCAAGATCGAAGAAGACCCGGCGAATCCGGTTCATCTCGTCACTGTTCGTGGCCTTGGCTACAAGTACGAGGCCTAGACCTTCGAAACATTCTCTTCACGACGAAGGCCCCGCTCATTCGAGCGGGGCCTTCGCGTTGACGTGGTGCGACTAGCTGGCAGCAGGGCTCGCCTCGGCGCTCGCTACTGCTGAAGCCACGGGACTGGCCACGGGTGCCGGCGGGAAGCTCGGCGTAATGCCCTCGTAGATGCCGACCGCGGGAACGGTGAGCACCTTGGTCTCGACCGTGCCGTTGACCTCGAAGGCGATGCTGATCGGAACATAGGTGCTGACTGCGGCGTCAAGATTCTTCACCGAGATCGACTGATCGGATTCGTAGCCGAAGCCGACAGACTGGCCGGGAAGGATCTGGCCGAGGCCCAAGGTGACCGCGACATCGCCGTTGGCCAGGGTCTTGTCGCCGATGGTCACGCCACGCAGGTACTCGATCTCCGGGCCTAGATTGATGAAGCGGCCGATCAGCGAGGCGGTGCCGGCCTCGGGGCCGAGCACCAAGGTCAGGCTCTGGGCCTTGAGGTTGCCGACCTGGACCTGCACGCCATCGCCACTGTTCATCGTGGCCTGGGCCGTGGTCGTGGCCTGCTGGCCCTGGAAGCACCCGCCCAGGAGGGGGGAGACGGCCACGAGGGCCACGGCCAGGGCTGCTGAGGTAAGTGCTGATCGCTTCACGGGCACAGGCTATAGGGGAACCCTAGGGGGATTCTCGGCGGCACTCGTTCGGGAAATGGGGCGTTGATCACGTGGTAAAGTTGGCCC
>CALFIA010000342.1 GCA_937876275.1 uncultured Actinomycetes bacterium
AAGGGGAAGCCGCGGCCGCGTTCGAGTTCGAGAGGTCGTCGAGCGTCTTGAAGGCCTGCGACTCCTGCTCGGTCAGGCGCATGAGCTCGTCCGCGGTGAGGGTTCTCGCGTTTGGGACTCGGATGGACGCGACTACGTCGACTTGATCGGTGGAATTGCCGTGAATGCCGTGGGGCACGCGCATCCGGAACTCATCGCCGCGGTTACCACCCAAATGTCAACACTCGGCCATACGAGCAACCTCGTGGCAACTGGACCATGTATAGATCTCGCGCACGAGTTGCTGGGGCTTCTCGACGCGCGGGTGGGTGGTCGAGTCTTCTTCTGTAACTCCGGTGCTGAGGCAAACGAAGCGGCATTCAAACTGGCGCGTCTCACCGGGCGAACGCACATGGTTGTTGCCGAAGGCAGTTTTCATGGTCGAACTATGGGTGCGCTGGCATTGACTGCGCAGTCGGCCAAGCAGGAACCCTTCAAACCACTTCCAGGGGATGTCACGGCGGTTCCTTTCGGAGATGCCACGGCACTTGCCACAGCCGTGACCGATGCGACGGCCGCAATCTTCCTCGAGCCGATTCAAGGCGAGGGCGGAGTCATCGTTCCGCCGGCCGGATATCTGGCCGAGGCTCGGGCCATCGCTGACCGACATGGAGCGTTGCTGATCCTCGATGAGGTTCAGACCGGAATGGGACGCACCGGGGTTTGGTTCGCACACCAACACGATGGCGTGACCCCGGATGTGGTCACCTTGGCCAAAGGCCTCGGCGGTGGGTTGCCTATCGGTGCGTGTATCGCGCTCGGCAAGGCTGCCGAACTCTTCCAGCCTGGCTCCCATGGCTCGACCTTCGGTGGTAACCCGGTGTGCAGTGCGGCAGCCATCGCGGTCATACGCATTCTCAGTGAGGGTGATCTCGTCACGCGCGCCGGAACGATCCATGAGCGACTCTCGAATGAGCTCGTGGAGGTTTCGGATGGCCTGATTTCGCACGTGCGTGGTCGCGGTCTCTTGCTCGCATGCGTCATGACAGACGGTTCGGCCGCCGATCTAGAAAGGGCCTGCCGTGAGAGCGGATTGCTCGTCAATGCAGTTGCCTCGAATGCAATCCGCATGGCACCCGCTCTGACGATTACGGATGCGGATCTGGATGAAGTGCGCGTGCGTTGGGCTCGTGCATGTGAGGCAATCACGGGAGGCCTGTCATGAGTGCACCCACCAGCATGGCCGCGCGGCGCGCGCGCATCGCCGAGATCATCTCTGCTTCGGAGATCGCCTCTCAGGATGATCTGCGGCAAATTCTTCATGGTGAAGGTATCGACGTCACTCAAGCCACGGTTTCCCGTGATCTCGAAGCTCTCGGTGCGGTGAAGCGACATGAGAGTGACGGCCGTATCCGTTACGAGATTGTGCAGCCGTCTGTTTCCCGCCTGTCGCCCTCTACTGGCACTGATGCACTCGCGCGAGTGGCGGCTGATGTACTTCTCGATGCTGAGGCGGCACTTAACATCGCAGTCCTGCATACGCCCCCGGGAGCAGCTCATTACCTTGCCGGTTTCCTTGATCGCACGAATGTCGATGAGCTCGTCGGCACGGTGGCAGGAGATGACACTGTGATCGTCGTCATGCGAAGCATTGACGCGGCGCGGGATTTCAGCGACAGGCTGCTCGTGCTCGCGGGTGGCGGACGTACGCCAGTGGCTTCGCACGGCACAATGACACCTGGCCTACGCGCTAGCACGGCCGAGAGGAGAACATCGTGACCGAGCAGCAGCCCACTCGTCTGTGGGGTGGGCGTTTCGAGTCCGGTCCGTCCGATGCGATGGCTGCGCTCAGCGCGTCAGTTCTCTTCGACTGGCGACTTGCGCCATACGACATTCAGCAAACTCGTGCCCACGCGCGCATTCTCCATGCGGCGGCATTACTTTCCGACACCGAACTTGCTGCGGTCGACGGCGCACTTGCGGATCTGGCCTTGCAAGTAGCCGAAGGCTCCATCGGACCGGAAGCCCAGGATGAAGACGTTCACACGGCCATCGAACGTCATCTGATTGCGCGCCTCGGTGAATTGGGCGGCAAGCTACGTGCGGGCCGCAGTCGCAATGATCAGGTAGCCACAGATTTTCGGCTTTATCTTCGTGACCAAGTTCGTATCATCGTACGAGAGATCATCCGGCTGCAGCGCGCTTTCCTAGATCAAGCTCAGGAACATGTCGAGACATACTCGCCAGGTTTTACTCACCTGCAGCATGCTCAGCCCGTTTCCTTCGGTCATGAACTCGCCAAGCACGTTCATGCGCTCGGACGCGATATCGAGCGCTACGCAGATTGGGACCGACGTACGTCACGTTCGCCGTTGGGCTCGGGTGCACTCGCAGGCTCCAGCCTGGGCCTGGATCCACAGGCGGTAGCACGCGATCTTGGTTTCGAACGTGCACTTGGCAACTCAATCGATGCCGTAAGCGATCGTGACTGGGTTGCGGAGTTCCTTTTCGTGTCGGCCATGCTTGGGGTTCACCTTTCCCGAATTGGTGAGGAGGTGATCTTGATGACCTCACGTGAGTTCGGATGGGCACGCCTCGATGATGCGTGGTCGACGGGGTCGTCGATCATGCCTCAGAAGAAGAACCCTGACGTGGCAGAACTGGCACGTGGAAAGTCTGGTCGACTGATCGGAAATCTCACCGGACTCATGGCTACTCTCAAGAGCCTGCCGTTCGCGTACAACCGTGATTTGCAAGAGGACAAGGAACCGGTGTTCGACACGGTCGAGCAGTTGCTTCTCGTGCTGCCTGCGATGACAGGGATGATCGCGACTTTGCGGTTTGACACTGAGCGAATGAGTGAGTCTGCTCCCCAGGGCTTCGCACTTGCTACCGATATCGCCGAGTGGCTGGTGCGATCCGGCGTGGTGTTCCGAGAGGCTCATGAGATAGCGGGCGCCTGCGTCCGCGCAGCCGAGTCGCGCAACATCGAGATCGGAAGAGCACACGTCTGAACTCCAGTCACCGATGTTTATCTCGTA
>CALFIA010000343.1 GCA_937876275.1 uncultured Actinomycetes bacterium
CGACCAGGCCGTGCCGTTATCCCAGAAGCGGAGTGCGCCAAACGGTGCAGACGGCCATGACTCACCTTCGACACCCTCGACCTGCATGCCAATCAGGGATGCGGGAACAGTGTTTGCGGGCGTGGTCGGTGCGGCGGAGCCTGACGCAGTCGGGGTACTCGAGGACGAGCCACCACCTCCGCATGCGCTCAGGGTGAGAGTCGCTGCAGCGAAAACTGCAGCGGCGGCGATCAGCTTGTTACGGTGCCGAACCATTTCGGTCCATCCCCAATCGTCATAACGCTGCCCGGTGCAACCGGGGTGCAGCTGTTGAGTGCGTCGCACATCGTGGTGGCGAAGCTCGGAACGGTGAAGGTGCCAGTGCCCGAATCGGTCCAGGCAACGACAGCCGGGAAGCGACCGGTCAGGTTGCAGACATTCACGGAGCCCGTGGTGCACGAGGCGTAGGAATCCTTGAGCCACTTCTGCACGGTGGTGAAACCGGCAGCACCCGGGGTGCCGTCATTCATCTGGATTCCGACCAACGGGTTGGAGTTATCCCAGAAGTACCAGTAGGAACGCTCAACACCCAGACGCTGATTGTCGAGGTACGTGTCAGCAACCCAGTTGGCTGCCTGCGCACCGTCGATGGTCTGGTGCGGGTTGCCGCCACCGGGGCCGGCGATGCCGTAGTTCACCTCGGTATCCCAGAGCGGACGAGCAGGTGCGCCGGCGCTCTTCAGCGTGGACTGCACAGCGCCGATCAACTGCGCACGGGCCGCCGGGTTACCGGGGCCTGCGGGGTAGGTGTGCACGGAGAATGCGTCAACGGGCCAGCCCAACTTCTTCAATGCCTTGAGGTAGGCCGGGAAGAACTTGTTGTAGGCGCTGGTGAGGCGAACCGTGCTGCTAGCTGCGACAACCTTCGCGGTCGGATCGCCCGCCTTGATGATCTTGTAGGCAGCCGCGGTCATCATCGCCATCTGCTTCGGAGTTCCCTGCCAGAACGTGGGCAGGTTCGCTTCGTTCCAGATCTGGTACGACTCGATGGAATTGGCGTAGCGCGAGACCACTGCCTGCACCCAGGCCTTCCACACGGCCATGCTCGGCACGGACGCTGCACCCGGGTTCGGGTAGATGCCCTGTCGCTTGTTTGCCGCGGCCCAGGTCGGGGTGCTGCCCAGCACGTACATGATCTGGACGCCCTGCTTGTTGGCATTGCCGATGGCAGCGTCGAGGCCGTTCCACCAGAAGGTGCTCTTGGACTGCTGCACCTTGCCCCAGGCAACGCCCGAGTCCCACAGGCGGATCGCGCCGTAGGGAGCCGACGGATCCGTTCCGGCAGCGATGCCCGGCACGTGCAGGCCGAAGGCGGTGCCCATGACCGGATCGGCGGCCTGGGCCGGCGCGGCAAGACCGGCGACTCCAAGACCAAGGGACAGGCTGGCAACGGCGGCTATAAGCGCACGACGCATGAAGGAACCTCTCAGGGTGAAAGTGGGCGCCTCAGGGCGCTCGCAGGAGTTTTCAGGGTATCCCAGCGATACGGGAGAGCCCCTCATTGAAAGGTGTGCGATCGGATGAACCCTGAGTAAAGGTTGGGCCTACAAACAACGGCCGTCTCCTCTGTCTCGGTCAAGGCCGAGTGCTCAGCGGCCAAAGAGGCTCTTGGCGCCCTTCCACACGCGCTTTCCGAAGTTCTTGATGTGATCCCACCAGGTCAGCGGCCTCGCGGGCGCCGGAGATGCCGGGTGCGGCTGCGTCACTGCCGGTGGATCAGTCGCCTTCACACCGGTCGGGCCGTGGCCCGGCACGGGCGCCGCGGGCTCGGGGTGCGCGACTACGTGAGGTTCAGGCAATTTCTCGGTGACCTGATGTGCGCTCTCGATTGTCGGCTCAGGTTCCCGTGGCACCACCGGGCTCGGATTCTTAGCGACCACCGGGCCACCACCGGCCTGCAAGGTCAGGCTTGTCGGCTGCGCCTTTGCACTCTTTCGCGGACCAACTGGCTTGCCGATCACCTCAGGCACCTTCGGTGTCTCGGTCAAAGCCGCGTCTGCCTTGTCGAAAGCAGTGTCGACAGAGTCCTCTGCGGTGGATCCGGCCTTATTGATCACTGAATCGTGGAGGTTCCCCGGCAATCCTTCGATGTTGTCAGTAATCGCTTGGTGCGCCTTGTCTGGCAAGCCATCGATGTTTTCGCTGATCGCCTCATGTGCCTGGGTCGGCAGAGCGCCAATGTGCTGGTTGATGGCTTCATGCGCCGTCGTGGTGGCATCGTCCAGGTGGCTCGTCACCTGATCACCGGCACTATGAACGAGGTCACCCGCACCTGTGTTCACGCCCATCTCGGGAATGTGATCCACAGCCGAGTTCGCGGAATCCTTCGCCTTGTCGAGAAGCGAATGCGACGCGTCTCCGACCTGATCAACTCCATGGTGTGCTTGCTTCGCGACCTCATCTACGACAGGTGTCACCGTATTCACCAACGAGTGCGCCGCATCGCCTAGTGGCTTAACAAGGGGGCTCGCTGCGTCAACCACTGAGTGCGCGACTGGAGCAACGGTGGCAGCCACAGGCTTGGCCACATCAGCAGAGGTGTCAGCGATCTTGTTCGTTAGAGATGAGTTCGTGACGGTATCTGAGGCGAAGCCCTTGATGTCGTCACTGAACTCATGCCTGCCCATGTTGAGAAGGCTGCGTGCACCCTTCTTGACACCACCTTCGAACGGCACATTCTCGGCGCCGTGGAAGTCAATGACC
>CALFIA010000344.1 GCA_937876275.1 uncultured Actinomycetes bacterium
CTCCCCGGAACGGCACGACGAAAGAGGCAGGAACCTCTGTCGGCCAGTTCAGCGCGAGTTGGTGGAGCACCCGCTGAATACCCGTGCCGTAAGGGTCGGTTACAAACTGCTCAATGTCGATGCCAATCGTCATGAGGCCTCCCGAAGGAGAGCGAGCATGAGCTCGGCATAACGGCGGGGCGATTTGGCGGCCAAGTACTCGCGCCGCATCTGCTCGCGATCATCTGCCGAAATCGGCCTGGCGAGCCGGTACTCGATCGCCTCGGCCACCATCAGCGGGCTGACTTCGTCTGGAAGGCGATCGATGAAGTCAGGCGTATCGACGTCGATCGCCAGGCCATTGCTTCCCATGCCAGGCGTGCCATAGGCCGCCATATCGGCCAGCGGACCACTGACGCCGAGGAAGGGGCTCACGCGTAGCTGGATTCCCAGATCGACTCCGAGGATGCAATCGCGGTACTGCTCGTCGGTGGTGAAGCCGGTGATCTCGAAGTTCTCCATGCCGGCTTCGCGAGCTTGGCGAGTCAGTTGCTCAGCCACACCCGGCGTCGCCGCGCCGACAAGGTGGAGGTGAACGTCCTGCTCCCACTGCTTAAGCCAGGCACCTGCCTCGACGATGACATCGACCAGCTTGGTGCGGATATCGACGTAGCCAAAGGTCGCGATGTGCTTGGTTCCCGGCTCCCAACCAAGTCGAGCCCGCGCATCATCTCTCATCTGCTGCGTGACTGTCTCGACATCAGGGATGCGGTAGGCCGCAAAGGGAAGTAGTCTCGGGGTGACTCCGGTCTGTTCGGCGATGCGATCCGCGGTGCTCGGCGAATGCATGATCAGCATGCGTGACTGCCGAGCGATCTCCCAGAGTCCGGCATTCTGGAGGAGCCGCATGTCATCAAGCTGCTCATCGAACGGCGGCGCAATGACACGCTGCTTCTGGCCACGCAGCATGAGCTGCTCAACTCCTCCACGGCCACGAAGCGCGGCGTAGAACTCGATCATACGAGTGTCATGGGCGACAGCGACTGAATCCACTGTCTTCATGACTTCGATGAAGGGCACGTGGAAGTGACTATTACCGATCACGCTGACAAATGTGTCGTGGTCGCTGCCACTGGCGAGAACAGAATCGATGGTTCCGCTCTTGATGTGCTGATCGACCTGGGCATCTGCCGTTATGTAGACGGTGAGATCGCAGATCTTTGCCAGCTCACGACCCACCGTCGCGCTGAAGTCGGCAATACCCGACTTCTGCGGCGACCAGGGTGTCGCGAAACCCACCGAGAAAGACGCCGGCGCGATGTAAGCGTGCGATTCGGGAATACCCACGGCGGTCTTGCCCAGGTGGGCAAGTGCGCTTCGACCGATCGTGCTCTCGAGCGAATCATGCTGATGACCAAGAAGTCGTTGCGATTGCTTGGGGAATGAGCGCCGCGTTCCCGCGTACTTGCGAATCGTGCGAGCAAACGCTTTCAGGTTTTTCGGGTCGACAAGATACGAGCCACTACCAATGAGTTCTCGGTGAGCAGGGATATCGGAAGCAACAACATTTGCCCCGGCAGAAATAGCCTCGATGACGGGGAGCGAGAGACCTTCGTCAAAACTCGGCACCAGCACGACCGACGCACTTCGTAGTGCCTGCGACATCTCCTCGTCACTGAGACGACCTGCTGTGACCGCTTCACCGGGACGCATGGCTGCGTGGATACTCCAGTGATGCACGCGTGTCTCCTGACCGGCCATGCCGATCACGAGTACGTCACGTTCTTCGTCAATGCCTGCAGTCGCGACAGCGACAGCAGCAAGTGCTCCGTAAGTATTCTTGCGGCCTTCATCCCCGGTCATGATCACGATCGGGCCTTCGGGGTTACCGGGGCGAGGTTTGCCGCTAAGACCGACTCTCTCAGGCCACGCCACGGACGTCGTGACGGGAATACGACCAAGAACCTTCGATAGCTCTGTCTTCACCATGTGCGAGATGCAGACAAATTCGTCGTACATGGCCAATGCATCGAGTGCCGAGGCGTACTCGGCTCGTGCGCCGGCGTGCTTCAAGTACACGGTCGGGTAATGCATCGGGATGAAATCGAAGACGATGGCGATCTTGTGGGCATCCGTGTGAAGCAGTGGCACCAGCGGGGTGGCGTGTGCAGTCATCGGCGAGGGTTGGATCAGCACTGAGTATCGGGGCGCTGTCTTCTCCGTAACTCGCGTGATCTGCTCACAGGTACCTGCAAGTTCGGCAGGAAGGATTTCCAGCGCATTGTCGACCAGCAGCACGAGCTTGTCATCGCCCAGCGTTGCGCGAGCACCTTCAAGGGCACTTCGGGCGAATCGGCCAATTCCTCGTGTTCCGAATGCTGCGGTCTGCAGGCTGCGGGCATCGAACAGAACCTTGGCCCCCGGGGCCACCACAGAAGCAATGGGCTTGTCAGCGAGCGCGAGGCGAAGGCGAAGGGCTGCGATCACCCGGCCGAGTTCGTCATCATGATTGTCGGTGCGCTTCTCGAGAAGTGCGTCCGAGTCGTAGGGCCCGCCGGAAAGCCATTCGCGCATGAGCTGCTGCTCATCGCGGCTTGGACGCGTCAGCGAGAATCCTACGCCTGGAAGAGCGGGCAT
>CALFIA010000345.1 GCA_937876275.1 uncultured Actinomycetes bacterium
GGCTGCGTCAATCTTCGAGACTTTGCAGGAGCCGGTTGGCTTTACCGACACTCGCCTCTCGGCACGAGGGTGTACGTCTACTGAGTGATGAGATCGCGCGCGGCTGCGTACGCCTCGCGCACAGAGGTGACCGGTGCCGCCTCGAACCGCTCCGCGGAGGTACCTAGCCCCCAACTCGGCGGAGTGGCGGCGCCACTGAGCGCCCAGGCAGCCTGACGTGCAGCACCGTCTGCGACGTACTCGCCAGGTGTCGGAATCTCGATCGGTGCTTCGAAGAGAGTCGAGGCGATCTGGGCCACGGCTGAATTCGCCGCTGCACCGCCGACGAGCATGATGCGGGCCGGCTGCACGCCCACGTTGACGAGTGCGTCGACTGCATCAGCGAGCCCGCACAGCATTCCTTCATAGGCCGAACGCGCAATATTTGCGGGTGTGTAGTTGGCCCGCGTGATGCCGTGCAGCGAACCTGTGGCGTCGGGAAGATTCGGCGTGCGTTCCCCATCGAAGTACGGCAGCAGAACGAGACCACCGGAGCCAGCCGGGGCTGACAGTGCCAGCTCGGCCAGCTCGTCGAACCCAACCCCCAGCATTGCCGCGGTCGAGGTGAGGATGCGCGCGGCATTCAAGGTGCACACCAAGGGAAGGAAGCGCCCCGTCGCATCGGCGAATCCGGCCACGGCACCGCTGGCATCGGCTGACGGAACTGAGGAGCACGCAAAGGCAGTGCCGGAAGTTCCCAACGACACGACAACATCACCGGGAGCGAGTTCTAGAGCAAGACCTGCACCCATGTTGTCGCCGGTTCCCGGTGCGATCGCGATGCCTGAGGACGTCTCGCCGACGATCTCTGACGGCGCTGCCACTCGTGGCAACTTGAGCTGGCGACCGAAGGCCAGCTCGAAGAGATCATGCCGGTATTCGCCCGAGCTCGGCGACCAGTAGCCGGTGCCTGACACATCACCGCGGTCAGTCGTCGCGACGTCAGGGCGACCGGCAAGACACCACGTGAGGTAGTCATGGGGGAGCATCATTGATTCGGCGCGTGCTGCATTCTCCGGTTCATGCTGCGCGAGCCATCGAGCCTTGCTGACGGTGAATGAAGCAACCGGCACACTGCCGACTGCATCGGCCCACGCTTGCGGGCCACCCCATTCACGTACGAGATCATCAGCCGCAGTCGCAGACCGGGTGTCGTTCCAGAGCAGTGCATCGCGTACCGGCTCACCTAAGGAGTCGAGTGCCACCATGCCGTGCTGCTGCCCCGCAACGGCAATTGCTGAGACGCCGTCGAGCATTCCGTCGAGCGCGGTACCAAGTGCTGACCACCAGGCGCGAGGATCAACCGCAGTGCCCTCGGGGTGCGGTGCGCGGGACTCCCGCACGAGTTCGCCGCTGTCGGCATCGCGCACGACAATCTTGACCGACTGGGTGGAGGAGTCGACTCCTGCAACGAGTGCCATGAAGCCGAGGCTAGAGCACAGACTCGAGGAACGCCTGGGTTCGTGGGTGCTGGGGGTTGTCGAGCACGTCGTTTGGCGCTCCGGCCTCGACGACTATGCCGTCATCCATGAAGACCATGCGATCAGCGACCTCACGCGAGAAGCCGATCTCATGCGTGACGACGATCATCGTCATGCCCGACTTCGCGAGATCTCGCATGACGTCAAGTACATCTCCCACGAGTTCGGGGTCAAGTGCTGAGGTCGGCTCATCGAACAGCATCAGCTTCGGCTTCATGGCCAGGGCGCGTGCAATGGCCACGCGCTGCTGCTGACCGCCCGAGAGCTGTGCGGGGTAGGCATCGGCTCGGTCGGCCAGGCCGACGCGATCAAGCAACTGCAGCGCTTGCGCGGTGGCCTCTTCCTTGGATTCGCCATTGACACCCATGGGTGCGTCGATGATGTTTCCGAGCGCTGTCATGTGCGGGAAAAGATTGAAGCGCTGGAACACCATGCCGATCTTTCGGCGCTGCTTCGCGATCTCGCGCGGCTTCATCTCGTAGATCTTGTCGCCGCGCTCCTTGTAGCCGATGAGCTCGTCGTCGACGTAGATGCGTCCGCCATCGATGGCCTCAAGGTGGTTGATGCAACGTAGGAAGGTCGACTTACCGGAGCCGGATGGGCCGAGCAGCGAGAGCACCTCACCGCGCGGAATCGTGAGTGAGATCGACTTCAGCACTTCGTGGGTTCCGAACCACTTGCGCACGCCGCGGGCGTCGACCATCAGGTCAGTGTCGTTCATGCGCTCATCTCCTCGCGGGCCTTGGCGGCGACTCGGCGATTGTCTGCGCGACCTCGCATGCGAGCGATGTTCTGCTTGAGCTGCTGGTAGGGGGTGGGCGGTAACTGGCGTGAGTTGCCCCGCGCGTAGTAGCGCTCTAGGTAAAACTGAGGAACGGACAGTACCGAGGTGATGAACAGGTACCAAAGGCTGGCGACGATCAGCAGCTCAACTTGGCGCAAGTTGCCGGAGGAGATCTGACTCGAAGCGGTGTAGAGCTCAGGCACGGCAACGACCGCGAGCAGTGAGGTGTTCTTCAGCATCGAAATGGTCTCGTTGCCCATCGGCGGGATGATGACCTTCATCGACTGCGGAAGGATGATGCGCCGCAGGGTGTACCCCGGCCCCATGCCCAGCGAGTAGGCGGCTTCGCGCTGGCCGTGATCGATCGAGAGCAGGCCGGCGCGAACGATCTCGGCTGCGTACGCGGCCTCATTGAGACTCAGCGCGATCACGCCGCCGACGAGGGCCGGAATAAGCGTGTTGGTGTCAACAGCAAAGATATGAAAATCTGTGAGAGGCACACCGAGGGAAATCTGCTTGTAGAGCAGGCCCAGGTAGCCCCAGAAAACAATCTGAACCAGAAGTGGCGTGCCACGGAAGAACCAGATGTACAGGAACGAGACACCGCGCAGCACCGGGTTGGCGGACATCCGCATGATCGCCAAGATGATGGCCAGGATCGTGGCGACGACCATGGAGATGATCGTGACGATCAAGGTGATCCAGACGCCCTTCAGGATGCGCGGATCGAAGACGAACTGCCAGATGTACTGCTTCTGAATGTTCTCGTTAGTCCACAGCGAGTTGAAGAGCAGGCCCAGCACGACGATGACGGCTGCTGCCGCAACCCAACGCCAGGGATGGCGGAGGGGAATCGCCACGACATCATCGTCCGTCGAACGCTCGACGTCGGTGGTCATGGCGATTCCCCTTCCCGGTTCAGTTGTTGTCAGTCAGATCAGATGCGAGTCAGATCAGGCCTTCGTGCCGTTGACAACTGCAGACGTCACTCCGTACTGGCTCAGACCATAGGTGTCGAGGATCTTCTTGTACGTGCCGTTGTCGATCAGTTCCTGAAGCGCTGCCTGCAGGGCGGCGGTCAGGCCCGAGTTCGACTTAAGCACGCCAATGCCGGTGTAGACGGGCTCAACACCGTTAGGAGCGGTCGCATCAACGACAACCTCGAAGAGGTCAGGTGCCTGCTTGGCGCTCCAACCTGCCACGGCGGCATCGAGAACGTCAGCCGAAGCCTTACCCGCGCGCACGGCGTTCTGCGCATCACCATCGGACGGCAACTGCATGATGGTGATCTCGGTGCCGGCCGGGCACTCCTTGGAGACGGTCTTGATGAGGTCAATCTGCGCGACCGCGGTCTCCTCGGCGACAGTCTTGCCGCAGAGATCCTTCAGGGTCTTGATGCCGTCCGGGTTGCCCTTGGCCACCAGGATCGAGAAGCCACCGTTGAAGTAGTCGACGAAATCAAGGGTCTGCTGACGCTCGAGGGTGTCGTTCATGCCCGACATGATCATGTCGTGGTTACCCGACTGCAGCGAGGGGATGATGGAATCCCAGGCCTGCTTGTTGAAGCTGACCTTGACACCGAGCTGCTGGCCAAGGGCCTGCGAGAGGTCATAGTCGAGGCCCGAGACGGTTCCGTCTTCAGCCAGGATTTCCATCGGGGGGTAAGGGATGTCGCTGGCGACATTGATCTCGCCCTTGTCCTTGTACTCCTGCGGGAGGAGGGCGGCAGCGCCTGAGGCTGCTGCAGAGGCTGCTGTCGAGGCCGCGGGGGCTGCGCTTGAAGCGGTCGAGCTGGACGAGCCACCGCAAGCAGCGACCAGGAGGGCGGTTGCGCCCAGGGCAGCCAGGGCGGTGCCCGTGCGTCGGTTCAGCATGTAGATCTCCATAACGTGATGAGAGGCCGGGAGGCCTCAATGAACAGATCGTAAGGCCTCGCGTGTTACGAGGGAGTGACTCGGTGGAGACAGGGGGCTAAATCAGGACATCTCGGGCACGGAGATCCTCAAAGGTCTCCCGCCGCACCACCGCTCGGGCATGCCCTCCGGACACGAAGACCACGGGAGGCCGCAGGGCTCCGTTGTAGTTGTTCGACATGGTGAAGCAGTAGGCGCCAGTGACCGGCACGGCCACGATGTCACCGGCCTCAGGGTGCTGCAGGAGCACGCCCTCGGAGAGCATGTCGCCTGACTCGCAGTGACGCCCGACCAAGGTGACCGGCTGCCCGCCGCCGACGGCATCGACCACCGTTGCCTCGAAACGCTGCCCATAAAGCGAGACCTCAAGGTTGTCAGCCATCCCGCCGTTGACGGCCACGAAGGTCGGGGCGAGCGGACTGTCGGACTCCTTGACGTTCACCACTTCATATAGCGTGCAGCCCGCGCGAGCGACAAGCGAGCGACCGGGCTCGAGGAGGATGCGCGCACTGGCGGGCAGCGCTGCGTGCGCAGCACCCACGACAGCATCGAGGTAGTCATCAAGGCTCAGTTCAGGATCTGAGTAGGTGTAACGCTCACCGAGACCGCCGCCGAGGTCATAGATCTCGAACTCGCCCAGGGAACCGATCGCTGCAATGGCCTCGGCGAATGGGGCAGCCTGCAGAATCTGAGAGCCCACGTGCACGTGCAGACCCTTCATGACCATCGTGGTAGAAGCCTCGATTCGACGAGTGGCCTCGCGCGCATCATCGAGTCGAAGGCCGAACTTCGACGCATCTGTCGCAGTGGCCATGGCGGTGTGGGTCTCCGCTCCCACATTGGGGCGCACTCGCACGAGTACATCGACGGGCGATTCGGCAAGCGCATCGATGCGCTCGATGTCGTGGAAGTTATCAATGACGATCAGGCCGACACCTGCACCCAGGGCCAGGCGAAGCTCGTCATCGGTTTTCGCATTTCCATGAAGCAAGAGATCGGCACCCGGCACTCCGCCGGCCAGTGCCATCACGATTTCGCCACCTCCCGCGACGTCGACTCCGATTCCCTCTTCAGCCATCACGCGGTAGACGGGCGTGGAGGGGAAGGACTTCGACGCGAAGTAGACGCGACTGTTCGGCCAGCGCGTTGCCAGCCCATCGCGGTACGCACAGACTCGAGCACGCAAATAACCCTCGTCGATGACGTAGGCGGGGGTTCCGAATTCGGCAGCGAGCTGCGAAGCGGGCACGCCTGCGATGACCAGTTCCCCATCAACGACAGTGGTGCCGGGAGCAAAGAGGTCGACGAGATCGGATTGCGCGCTCATACGCCCATCCTGACGCAGCCGTCCAGGGGCGTCTATCGACTGTGCGAAAGCCTTTACCCCGATTTAGTGAGGGAATGGGCTTTCGTTGACGCCCCGTGAATATCGTGAATCCATGATCGGACGAACCTCACGACTCCTGCCTGCCGACGAGACAGGCACCCGGCTCCTTGATCTGCGCTCCCTGGAAGCCCATGTGCGTCATTTCGGCGTGATGCCAACCGTGCCGGTTGCCGCGGACGGAAAGCCCGGAGGTCTCGTCGATGAGTTGCACACCGCCGGCCTTCGCGGCCGAGGCGGTGGCTGGTTTCCGACATCGCGCAAAATGCATGCAGTGGTCGAGAGCTCTGCCGCACGTCGCGCATTGAGCAGTGGTCGTAGGACCGTGGTGATCGCTAACGCGATGGAGGGTGAGCCGGCAAGCAGCAAGGATCTCGTTCTGCTCTCGCATTCAACCCATCTTGTTCTCGACGGCATACAGGCAGCGGCGCGCACGATCGGGGCAACCAATGCCTACATCGCGATTCACCGTGGATCACCTGTCATCGGCACGATTGATGCCGCTCTCGCCGAACGTCGCGGCACCGACTCCGTGCCCATCGAACTGATCACGCCCCCTGCCCGTTACGTCGCGAGTGAGGAAAGCGCGCTCGCGCATTGGGCCGGCGATGGCATCGCGACTCCGGTGTACGGCGATCGGCCATTCCAGCGCGGGATGAACGGCCGACCCACACTGGTGCAGAACGCCGAGACTCTCGCTCACATCGCGCTCATTGCCCGTCATGGCGGCGAGTGGTTCGCCTCAGTCGGCGATCCAGCTGCTCCCGGCACAACGCTCGTGTCAGTCGGCGGCGCAGTGGCGACCCCAGGAGTCATCGAAGTGGCGACGGGTACGACCGTGCGCGCGATCTTGCAGCGCTGCGGCGGTGAATCGGCAACGGTGCAGGGCTTCCTCACCGGCGGCTATGGCGGCGCGTGGGTGAAGGCCGATGAACTCATCGATACTCCGTGGGCACCGGAACCAGTCGCGAACACCGGTGGCGTCATCGGTGCAGGCATTCTCTGGGCACTCGACGATCAGCACTGCGGCATTCGCGAACTCGCTTCCGTCTCGCGTTGGATGGCGGGCGAGAGTGCCGGCCAATGCGGGCCTTGCCGCTTCGGGCTCCCTGCGGTTGCCGACGATCTAGCACTTCTCCTGACGGCGCAGGCTGATCAAGAGGCGCTCAGTGAACTCAACCATCGACTTCCCCTCATCCAAGGTCGCGGTGGCTGCAAGCACCCCGATGGCACTGCGCGGTTCATCAGCAGTGGGCTTCATGCGTTCCACGAGGAACTCGCGCACCATCTGCACGGCCGATGCACGGCACACACCACTGAGCGAGCACTGCCGATCCCGGCGTCGCGTGAGATACCGGTACGCAAGGGTGGAAAGGACTTCACATGAGCAAGAGTCACGATTTCGCGCGGCTCTACCTGGATCCCACCGCCTGCGATGGTCACGGATTCTGCGCTGAGGTGATTCCTGATCTCATCGGTCTCGATGAGTGGGATTACCCGGTTTTCCATTCAGGCGGACTCGTCACCGATGTGCCCGATGATCTGGTCAAGGATGCCAAGCGAGCGATAGCCGCATGCCCGGTGAATGCACTGCGCATGGAGAAGAAGGACTAAGAGCCCTCACGCCTCGAAGATCACGCCCTTCTTCAGGAAGAAGCATCCGTAGGGAACGGTGTCGAGGGTATGGACCACGGCGAATGCCGACTTCGCACGCTCGTAGAAATCCAGCCGCGGAACGACGCCGTACTCCAGATCACGGCCTTCGTATTCGCGAGCAAGGGCAAGGAGCACTTCCTGGGTGGGAGTCACCTTGGACGGATCGTCGTCAACTTCCATCCGCTCAAGCGGATGATCGACGAAGGAGTCGAGGGGAAACACGCTCAGGATGGCACGTGCTGCCCGCAGCACGCTGACTTCACCCAGGCGGATCACCGGGCGACCACTGGCTGCCGCCGGGTAATTGCGGTCGACGAGCAGCAGTACATCGCCGTGGCCCATGTCATCGAGGATGTGCAGTAGGTCACCATTGAGAAGTGGATCAATTCCCTTGAGCATGTGACGACCCTATAGTCGACGCGTGCCTTACGCCTCGACTTCCGACCTTGCCCTGGATGCGCGTATCAGCGCCATGCGCATGGTGTCATCCGCCGGTGCCTCGCATATCGGCTCCGCGCTCTCCGTCATAGACATTGTCTCGGTTCTGTACGGACGCGTCGCCAACGTCGCCCCGGATCGCACCAGCGACCCTGATCGCGACATCATCCTGATCTCCAAGGGGCATTCCGCCTCTGGCATTTACGCCGTGCTCGGCAATGCCGGTTACTTCCCGCTCGAGTGGCTCGATCGCTATTGCGTCGACGGGGCGCCTCTCGGCGGGCACGTCACGGCGCACGGAATCCCCGGCGTCGAGTTTTCCACCGGTGCCCTCGGTCATGCACTTCCCTACGGTGTCGGAATCGCCATTGCCTCGAAGCGCGATGGCAATGCTCGTCGGGTGTTCGTCGTCCTCTCTGACGGTGAGTGCCAGGAGGGCAGCAACTGGGAGGCTGCGATGCTCGCGTCGCAGCATCGGCTCGCAAACCTGACCGCGATTATCGATCGCAACCGCCTCCAGATTCTCGCGAACACCGAGGAGATCTCCTCACTCGAACCGTTCGCCGACAAGTGGGCTGCCTTCGGCTGGGAGGTTGTCGACGTTGATGGTCATGATCACGACGCACTCGAGGCTGCCATTGGCAGTGCGCACGAACGACCGCGGGTCGTGATTGCGAATACGACGAAGGGCAAGGGCGTCGACTTCATGGAGAACTCCGTGCCCTGGCATACCAATTCTCCGAATGCGGAGCAGGCAGCCGATGCGATCGCACAGCTCGAGGCACTGCGCGAGGGGATAGAACGATGAGAGACGCCTTCATGGCCGCGCTCACCGAGCAGGCCCAGGCCGACCCGCGCGTCAACCTGATCATCGCCGACATCGGCTTCAAGGTGGTCGATGATTTCGTAGCCAAGATGCCTGATCAGTTTCTCAATGTGGGCATCGCTGAGCAGACAATGATCGGTGTCGCTGCCGGCATGGCATCCCTGGGCAAGCGTCCGATTGCCTACTCACTCGGAAACTTTCCGACGATCCGCTGCCTCGAGCAAATTCGCAATGACCTCTGCTATCACGATCTTGATGTGACGGTCGTGAGCGTCGGAGCCGGACTGGCCTATGGAACTTTGGGCTACACGCATCATGCGGTCGAGGACATCGCACTCATGCGCGCACTGCCCAATATGAAGGTGTACTCCCCCGCCGACGCACTCGAGTGCCGCGCAGTTGTCGAGCTACTGCCGACTACGCCTGGGCCGAAGTACATCCGGCTGGGCAAGAACAAGGAGCCGCGCATCCACGAGGTTCAGCCTGACCTCTCGACGGGTGCACCGGTACTCGTGCGCGAAGGCAGTGACGTCACGCTGATCGTCGTCGGACCGATCGTCACTGCGGCTATCGAGGCGGCGGACGCCCTCGCACAGCAAGGTGTCAGCGTGCGGCTGCTCACCTGCCCGGTGATCAAGCCGCTCAACATCGCGGCTATTCGTGATGCAGCGGCAGGCACCGTCGGTATAGTCACCCTCGAAGAGCACACTCTCATGGGCGGCTTCGGCAGCGCGGTGCTCGAGGCACTCGCCGTGAACGGGTGGCGTATACCCGTGCTTCCGCTTGCACTCAATGATGCTGCAGCGTCAACCGTCGGTAGCCAGGAGTACCTGCGCGCGCACAACGGTCTCGCTACCGATAGCGTGATCGCACGAATTGCTGACTTCACCGCGTCTGTCTGACACGATGCGGAAATGCCGCAACGCACCATCGTCGTCAATGCCGATCTCGGCCCACTCCGCCCAGGAATCTCGGCATTCTCTATCGAGGATGGGGTCTTTGTTGCCGTCGTCGATCAGGCAGATCTCTCGCAGCTAGCACCGCACGGCGCCACCGTCATTGATGCCGGTTGCCGCACTGTTCTTCCTGGCATCGACGACTCACATTTGCACGGCTATGAGTTCGGGCGTTCACTTACCGCCTGCGATCTTCGTGGCGTGCGCACTCCCGATGAGCTGAACGCCCGACTTCGCACCGCACGCCCTGAGGCGAATGGCTGGATACGTGGAATCGGCTGGGACGACACGACTCTCAAGGGCTCCGGCCCGAACGGATACCCATGCGCTGGGGATCTTGATTCAACCTTCCCCGATTTTCCCGTCATCATCGGTGACGCCACCGGCCATCAGGCACTGTGCAACTCTGCGGCTCTTCGCCTGGCCGGTGTCAGTAGCACGACGGACGATCCTTCCGGCGGAGTGTTCGTGCGAGATTCGCATGGGTCGCCCACCGGCCTGCTCTACGAGGCGGCAGTGGGGATTATTAACGATGCCATTCCTCCGCTGAGTGTCGCAGAGCAGAAGCAGGCAATTCTTGCGGCGCAGCAGGAAATGCTGCGTCAAGGCGTGACCGCATTCACCGATCCAGGCCTCGGTCCCGGTGCGCGAACCTTGATGGACGGAACCGGTGATCTCGGAGCAGTCGAGGCCTACCGACAGCTCAATGCCGCGAATGCGCTGATCGTTCGCGTCAATCTGATGCTGCTGTACGGAGGACTCGGCGGTACAACCGCCGCTGCAGTTGCTGACGGCTTGGATGCGTGGGGTGAGCCGAGACGAGGCGGTGCTTTCAGCCATCTCGATATCGCACAGGTCAAGGTCTTTGCCGATGGAATCCCGAGAAGTCGCACGGCGTGGGTGACCGAGCCATACGACGATGGCTGCTGCGGCCATCTGCAGGTAGCAGGCACCACGGATGACGAACGAGTGGCCGAGTTGAAGGCGATCGTCAATGCTGCCGTCTCTCGCGGCTGGCAGGTCGGTGCCCACAGCATCGGCGATCGAACGATCACGTCTTTCCTTGATGCAATCGAGGAGTCAGGCACGTGCGAGGGACTCCGCCACTACGTGATTCACGGTGATCTCATCAGCCCGCCCGATCTCGCGCGCATGGCGTCAATGCACATGGCGTTGAATACGAATCCCAGCATCCGTTGGATGGTAGGACGTTCCGTTTCTCCGATACTCGGTGACGCACGCAATCTCAGCAAGCAGCCTCTGCGCACCGCAATCGATGCCGGTGTTCGTCTCTGCACGTCATCGGATGCACCGGTCGCGCCGCCGGATTGGCGCACGATCATCGCCGCCGCAATCACGAGAACCCTGAAGTCCGAACCCGATTACACCGACTCGCAACGAATCAGCGCTTGCGAGGCGATCGCCTCGATGACAAGCAATGCCGCGTGGCAGAGTCATGCTGACACTTGGCGCGGGACCATCGCCGCGGGTCAGGCGGCGGACTTCATCTTGCTGGAGAAGTCCGTTGACTGGAATGAACCGTGGTCACTCCCCGAGGTACCTGTGACGTCGACCTTTGTCTACGGCCAATGCGTTTTCGGCCCTGCGCTGTAGCGGATCGCTCTGCTAGCCTCCGAGCGATCATCATGCGCACAGAAGTGAACATCAAGAGCAGCGAGGCCCGCATTTGAACATCGTTGTGATCATTGCCGATCAACTTCGTGTAGATCATCTGGGCTTCGCCGGCAAAGTCCCGGTGCACACCCCGAATATCGACGCCCTGGCCGAGAACGGCCATCGTTTCGATCGCGCCTTCGTGGCTAACCCCGTGTGCATGCCTAATCGCGCCACGATCATGACCGGACAATGGCCTTCGGCACACGGGCTTCGCACGAATGGACTCCCGCTCGACCCCGAATGCGACACCTTCGTCCGGCGCCTGAAGGATCACGGTTGGCGCACCTCTGCGGTCGGAAAGCTTCACCTGCAGCCCATGGGTTATCCCTTTGAGGACTACCAACTCGAGCAGATCAAGGCGGCCACCCCCGAACTTTGGGACAAGGCAGTCAGCGGGCCTTTCGGCGAGAGTTTCCAGTCGTGGGAAAGTGCCGAGCTGCACGCCGATGGCGGCGTCGAGATGCCGGCTGACTACTACGGCTTCGAATCAGTGTCACTTGTTTCAGGTCACGGCGATCGAGTTGCCGGCCACTACGTGACCTGGGCGCGTGACCGAGGTTTCGATCCGGCAAGCCAGGCCGGACGCAAGAACGCGAAATCCACGTATGCGGGATGGAACCATGTCTACGAGTCAGCAGTTCCGGCCAGTCTGCATGCCACGACATACATCACCGACACTGCAATCGAGCAACTCTCCGAATTCGCTGAGGGCGACAGTCCCTTCATGCTCTTCGTCTCCTATCCGGACCCGCATCATCCGTTCGCACCTCCCTCGGAGTACTTCCATCGTCATCGCCCCGAGGACATGCCCCTGCCTGACACCTTTCACGACGAGCATGCGGCGTCCCCCCAGTACGTGCGAGACATCATTGGTAAGCGCGGCACCCCTGACATAGATCCGATGATGCTCTGGGCTCCGACTGAGGATCAGTTTCGTCATGCACTGGCAGCAGAACTAGGTTCAATCGAGTTCATCGATGATTCAGTCGGAAGGATCGTTCAGGAACTTTCTCGCCTGAACTTGGCGGACGACACCGTCATTCTCTTCACCTCGGACCATGGTGATGTCTTCGGCGATCACGGTCTGATTCTCAAGCACTTCTGCCATTACAACGGGGCTATCAAGGTGCCGCTCATCTTCAGTGGTGCGGTCAAGGGCGAAGCAATCCACAACGTGCTGGCGAGCAGCGCCGACATCGCGCCGACCCTGCTCGATCTTGCAGGTGTATCGCCAATGCCGGGAGTTCAGGGAACTTCACTCCTTCCAGTGATGCAGGGCAGCGCACGTGATTGGCGTCAAGCTCTCTTGATCGAAGAGGACCAGCCCTTCGGCTTGGAGACATTGCCCGGTCCAGTGCGGTTGCGCACGGTCATCACCGATGCACTTCGCTATACCCGCCTTGCCGGCACGACCATTTCAGAGCTGTACGACCTTGACTCCGATCCGAGTGAACTCGTCAACAAGGCCGATGACCCCGCTTCCGCACAACTGCGCGCGGCAGCTGATGCGGTCATGGTGAATCAGCTCATGAGTGTCGTCGACGATTCGAAGGTGCCCTTCCATGCGGCATAACCGGACACCAGACTGGATCAACCGACGTTTGAGCAACGGGAGCGATCCCGACCCGCGATTTTCGCTTGCGAATGAGCGCACATTCCTTGCCTGGATCCGAACGGCTCTCGGACTCATCGCCCTCGGTGTTGCAGTCGCTACTTTCGTCTCCACGCAGGAAACCAAGGGTGTCTCGTTACTTCTGGCTGCGGCGCTCGTGCTCATGGGTGGGGTTCTCGCTGCCGGAAGTTGGTGGCGCTGGTTGAGTGTCGAGCGCGCCATGCGCGATGGGCACGGGATCCCGCCCTCAACCCTCGCGCCCTTCCTCGCAGTCGGAATTGGCGTCATTGCCGTTCTCGCTATCGTCGCCATCGTCATTACGGTCTAAGCCACATGAGCATCTCCGGACAGCCAGATGTCCCATCATTCAATGACGAAGTCGGATTTCAACCCGAGCGCACCGGCCTTGCCTGGAATCGCACCCTGGTCGTTCTCGCTGTCGCCTTCGGAATCCTCGGCGTTCATGCTTTCCGCGACGGCTTGCCCGTCTGCTTGACGGTGATCACGGGGTTCATCGCCGCGGCCATCCTGGTTGCCAGCTCACCCATCGCACGTGCCCGTGCTCACCGAGCATCGACATTGATGAGTGGCGCTATCAGGCTCTTGCCGCCAGTTCCGCTGCTTGCTCTCTCAGGCGTCTCGTTCGCACTTGCGCTCGCCTCAGCGGTGCTGATCATGTTCCGAGGCTGAGCAGCGTCATTGCGACTTCTGCTTTTCCTACCTAGTTGATCGGTTTTGGTGGTACGAGAAATCGTTTTCTTCCAAACGATCATCGTCAAAACCCTCGTGCTTCATAAGGAATTCACGTAGGGTTCGGAGACCGATCGCGTGTCCCCCAAGTGCCGCGACGTCTTCATGGAGGTCCAGTGAGCATGTCTCGTGTTAAGAAGCTGGCTGCCGCAGGTGCGGGTGTGGCCGTTGCCGCAACCGCCCTTATCGGCGCCAATGCAAGCCCCGCGTTCGCGGCTTACGACATCAAGGTCGGTCTCGTGCCGATCAACGCTGCCGGCGCCCTGCAGTACGGAATCGACTCAGGCATGTTCGCCAAGAACGGTATCAACGTCACCCAGGTGATCACCTTCCCGGCACCGCCGCCGTCACTTGCTGCGCTTGCTGCAGGCGCCGTGAACTTCACCTACGCACCCAGCATCCCAATCATCAATGCCTACGCCAACGGTGGCATGGCACTGAAGATCATCGCCCCCGCTGACGGCTACGACGCTGCCGATCTGGTTCTTGCCAAGGCAAGCCCGGCAGCTGCGGCCAAGCTCGATGACACCGGCGTCTGTGTCAGCCCGACCAGCGGCATCAACAGCTGGAAGGATCTCCAGGGCAAGACGGTCTCCGTTCCCGCGCGCAAGGCGCAGGGCGAGGTCACCATTGCCAACGCCGTGAAGAAGGCCGGTGGCAATCCCGCCACGATCAACTGGGTCACCCTCGGCTTCCCGCAGGTCGTCGACTCAGTCAAGAGCGGCAAGATCGACGCCGGCTTCACCGTTGAGCCCTTCACCACAGCATGCACCACCGCCGGGCTGAAGAACCTCGGCGCACCCGGCGTGCAGTTCTTCACCAATGAGAACGCCATCGGTATGTGGGTCACCACTGCTGATTACGCCGCGAAGAACCCAGGTGCAGTGCTCGCCTTCCAGAAGTCGATCTCGCAGGCCAATGCCTTCGCGATGGCCTCCAAGGCGAACATGATCAAGGTCCTCACCGCCAGCACCAAGCTGACCGGTGCAACCCTCGCTCAGGCTCTCGCCGCTAACCCGCCGTACTACCCCAAGACGGTGACCAAGATCGACGTGCAGAACCCGGCCAGCAAGATGCTCGCACTCGGGTTCCTCACAAAGCCGCTCGACACTGCAGGCCTGCTGGCCACGCAGTACCGCGGCTAAGCACCACAAGAACACGCAAGTCTGACGAGTAGGAACGGAGCACCGTGCGAGGAACTCCCCTTCGGGTACCGGCTGGACTGGTATCCGCGGTGGTGGCACTGCTGATCTGGCAGATCGCCACCACCTGGGGCCCTCTCGCCGGTAGCTCCGTTCCTACCGCCACAGCCACTCTCG
>CALFIA010000346.1 GCA_937876275.1 uncultured Actinomycetes bacterium
GGCCCTGGCCGACCAGTCCCCCGCACCGGTCTCTACCGATCAGGTCGCCACCGACCAACCCAGTTCCCCTTCACCCAACGCCGAGCCGGTCGTCGGTGGCGAGCAGCTCGGCCGCAAGGGAGTGCAGGTCAATCTCGGGTCGGGTGCCAAGCCCCTCCCTGATATCTGGGCCAGCAGCTGGGTGCTCGCCGATGCCACGACGGGCGAGATCTTGGCCAGCAAGGGTGCGCACAAGCTACGCCCTCCGGCCAGCACCCTCAAGACCCTGACCGCCCTGACTCTGCTGCCGACGCTGCCGCTCGACGGCACCTACGTCGGACGCCAGTCCGACATCGTCTCGGGCACGGCGATGGCCGGAGTCAAGCCGGGAGTCACGTATACGAATGAGCAGCTCTTCTACGGGATGATGCTGCCGAGCGGCAACGATGCAGCCCGCGCCCTGGCTCACTCCAACGGCGGACTCAAGAAGACCGTCGCGCAGATGAATGACGTGGCGGCCTCGATCGGAGCACTCGACACAGTCGCGAAGACTCCCAACGGGCTCGACAAGAAGGGCCAGCACTCAAGCGCTTTCGACCTCGCACTTATCGCCATGCACGGGCTGCAGATTCCGGAGTTTGCGACGATCGTGCGATCCAAGAAGGCCTCCTTCCCCAGCGAGGGTGGCGGCACGCATCCGATCTACACGAACAACCACCTGCTACTTAGCGGCTATAAGGGCTGCATCGGCGTGAAGACCGGCTTCACCTCCAATGCCGGCCGCACCTTCATTGGAGCAGCAACGCGCAAGGGTCACACGCTGGTCGTGGCACTCATGGGCATCAAGTCCGGTAGCGCGCAGGCCGCCGCGGCTGCACTTACCTGGGGTTTCAAGAACTACGGCAAGGTCACGCCGGTGGGCACTCTCAAGGTCGCAGGTGTCGCGGTCTCCCCCGCCGCTGAGCCTTCCGCGCGCGAGACCACGACCGCGGTGATCGTCCCCAGCGGTCCTCCCGCCACTGCAGCCATCGCCGTGCCGGATGTCTCGCGCACGACCTGGCCCCCGATGGTCTGGTACGCGCTCATTGCGCTCGTCGTGGCCGGAGTTCTGGCATGGGCGTGGGTACGACGCAAGTCGCGAAGGTCGCCGTACAGCGTGATCTAGCCCGCAAAGGCGAATGCCTGCAACGGATGCCACCCGTCTGCCTGCAATTGGTACAGATGCATCTGGGTCACAGTGAAGGCCGCCCGGAAATCAGTGAAGTCATCGAACGCGCGATTGAGGATCTCGTCGTCGACATCGTGCGCGAGAGTCACATGCGGGTGATACGGGAATCGCGATTCGACCGCGAGAACTGCACTTCGCACCTTCGCCTCCACGCGCTCGCATGATGAAATACCGCGCGCTAGCGAGATGAAGACGACCGGTGAGACAGGCTGAAAGGTGCCGGTGCCGTGCAATTCGACGGCAAAGGCTGAGCACTGAGCAGCGACTGCAGACAGATGGTCGATGACTCCCGGCATAACCTCGGAATCAATGTCGACAGGCGGCAGCAGGGTGATGTGCGCGGGCATGCGACCCATGCTCGGCTCGTAGCCCTTGCGCGCAAGATCGATCACCGAGCCGAAAGGCTCAGGAATCTCAATCGCGACCCCGAGGGTCATGCCGCTCATCGTGGTGCGCGACTACGACTCGTCGATTGCGACGAAGCCAATGCCTTCGTACACGCCTGCGAGAGTCTCGCGCGCAGTAGCGCGAGCCTTGCGGGCACCAACGCCCATCAAGTGACGCAGTTGCTCTTGGTCCCCCATGAGCTCATTGACGCGGGCACGAATCGGCTGCACGAGATCGAGCACGATGGCAGCCGTATCGCCCTTGAGGTCGCCGTAGCCCTTGCCCTCGTATGACGCAACCAGGTCGTCCATGGTTGTACCAGTGAGCGCTGTTTGGATTGTCAGCAGATTCGAGACACCCGGCTTGTTCTCGGGATCGAAAATGATCTCTCGGCCGGAGTCGGTGACCGCACTCTTGAACTTCTTGGTCAATGCGGCATCTTCATCGAGAAGGAAGGCGCATCCACTCGGACTCGACTTGCTCATCTTCGACGTCGGATCCTGAAGGTCGACGATCTTCGCGGTCTCCTTGACGATCATCGCCTCAGGAACGGTCAGTGTCTTGCCGAAACGGGTGTTGAAGCGCTGCGCGAGATCTCGCGTGAGCTCAAGATGCTGGCGCTGGTCCTCGCCGACCGGGACGAGGTTTGCCTGGTACAGCAGGATGTCAGCGGCCTGAAGGATCGGGTACGTGTACAGCCCCACGGTTGCGCGCGCGGCACCATCCTTTTGCGACTTGTCCTTGAACTGAGTCATCCGACCAGCCTCGCCGAAGCCCGTCTGGCACTCCATCACCCAGGCGAGCTGGCTGTGCTCAGGCACGTGGCTCTGCACGAAGATCGTCGACTTCTCCGGATCAAGACCGATAGCGAGCAACTGCGCGAAGGTCAGCAGCGTGCGATGACGCAGAACCGCGGGATCATGCTCGACCGTGATCGCGTGCTGATCGACCACGCAGTAGTAGGCATCATTCGAATCCTGCAACGCCACCCAGTGACGCAAGGCCCCCAGGTAATTGCCGAGCTGGAGGGAATCAGCCGTGGGCTGGATTCCGGAGAGAACGCGGGGGCGCGGTGACATGTGGCTATTGTGGCAAATCGCCAGCGGCCGGCTCCGCCTGGCCGTCGTCGGGCGTCGCAATCGGCACCGGCGTGACGCGCACTCGAGCTATGCGCCGCCCGTCGAGCTCGATCACCTCGAAGCGATGCGCACCGGCCACGACATCGTCTCCCACCTCAGGCACATCACCGAGTTGCGAGACCACGAAGCCCGCGACTGTCTCGTACGGGCCTTCCGGCAACGTGATGCCGGTCTCCTCGGCGAAGTCCTCGATGTTGAGGAGGCCGTCGACCGTCGTCACCCCGAATGAACGAGCAGCCTCGGGCCGCTGCACGAGGTCGTACTCATCCTTGATGTCACCGATGAGCTCCTCGACGAGGTCTTCGAGGGTCACGATGCCCGCAGTTCCGCCGTACTCGTCTTCGACGATCGCCATGTGCTGGCGAAGCCGACGCATCTCGGTCAACGTGCTGAGCACACCCTTGGTGCCTGGGAATGCTGTCATCGGCCGAACGAGTTCGCCGACACGGATAGATCTCTCGGCTAAGTCCGGCGCAAGGATGTCGCGCACGTGCACGAAGCCGACAACGTCGTCCATGGAATCGCGGATCACGGGATAACGCGAGTGCGGTTGATCCACAACCGCCCTCACCGCCTTGAAGATGGGCATCGATGCATCGAGGAACTCCACCTCGGTGCGCGGAATCATCACCTCGCGCAATTCGCGATCTCCGGCAGAGAACACGTCGTCGATCAGCTCGCGCTCCTCGACGGATAGATCCTCATGTGACGCAACAAGCCCGCGTAACTCTTCGCCGCTGATCTGCTCCTTCGAGGCGTGCGGATCACCGCCGAGAAGTCGCACTACCGCATTGGTGGAGACGGAAAGAAGTGCGATAAACGGCTTGAAGATCTTCGCGGTCACATCAATGGGGCCTGCGGCAACCAGGGCGATGCTCTCGGCACGTTGCAGCGCTAGTCGCTTGGGAACCAGTTCACCGATCACCAACGACAGGTACGCCACGAGGATCGTGATGAGGATGAAACTGATTGTTGCTGCCCAGGACTCCGGCACACCCCAGCCGACGAGAAAAGGAGTGAGCAGCGGTGCGATTTCCGCGCCGCCGAAGCCGGCCGAGAACAGCGCAGCAAGCGTGATGCCCACCTGACCTGCGGCGAGAAAGCGATTGGGGTTTCGAGTAAGGCGCTCAAGTGTGCGACCGCGACGCCCCTTCTTGCTCAGTTGCTTGATCTGCCCCTCGCGCAGCGAGATGAGGGCGATCTCCGCGGCAACGAAAAGCGAGGCAATGACCGTCAGGACAAGGACGACCAGCAGGCTCCTCAGAATCTCGAACACGGCTCCACAATACGGATTCGTGCCCTCCGTGCTTCAGCGACGTGCGCTAGGCGCGCACCGGAGTCTTTCTCTCTCGGGTCATGGTCACGCCGACGATCAGTGCGAGAAGTGCTGCGACAGCCATGCACACGGTCATCGAGACGGCGGGGTCACCGGGGGTGAAGCCGACGAAAGGGGTGATGAGGATCCCCCCGAAGAAGGTACCTGCACCCAGAACGGCTCCGGCAGCTCCGCGAGTGTGGGAGCGCTCAACTCCGAGCACCGTTGCATTGGGCGTGATCATGCCGCGCATGGCGAGTATCACGAAGAGCGCCACCAGGATCGGCACGAGGGGCCGCTCAAGTGCGAATACTTCGATCGTCAGGAGAAGGCACGACGCCACGGCGACGGATAATCCCAGAATGAGGAGACCTCGAACCGGCCAACGCTTCACGAGTCGGGCATTGATGAATCCCATGATCATCAATCCCGCAGAATTCATGGCAAGAATCAACGTGTACTGGTTCGCACTGAGGTCGAATTGCTCCTGCAGTACAAAGGCAGACTCCGCGAGATAGGCGTACAAGGAAGAGAAGGCGAGTACTAGCGTGATCGCGTAGCCCATGAAGACGCGATCGCGGAAGAGAGCCAGGTATGAACGGCCTGCTGAAGCCGGGCCACCGACAGTACGTGCGTGGTCAGCATGAGTCTCGGGTATGTAGATCGCAATCGCGATTGCCAGGATCACGTCGACGATAAAGAGGAAGACGAAACCGGATCGCCAGGTACCGGTCAGGGCGAGAAGCAGTCCACCGATGATCGGCGCGGCGATCGTGGCCGTCACTGTCAGGCTGATGAAGATGGAGAAGAGTCGAGCGGCCGCCTTGCCCGAGGTGACATCGGCGGCAATGGCACGCGCAATCGCAATTCCTGCACCGCCGGCCAAACCTTGGATCAACCGCATCACCAGCAGAATTCCGATCGTCGGCGAGAGCGCGACACCCAGGCTCGCGAGTCCCGCGATGGCGGTCGTGATGATGACGATGCGGCGCCGACCTAATGAATCGGTCATTGGCCCGAAGAGGAGCTGCCCGATCACGATGCCCACGAGATTGACGGCCAAGGTCAATGCGACTTGAGCACTGGTCGCGTGAAGCTCCTCGGCTATCTGAGGGAACGCAGGCAGGTAGATATCCATCGAGGTCGGCGCGTAGGCGTTGAGCGCAGCAAGGATCACCGTCAGGATCGTCATCCGCCTGCCGGTAAAAACAACAGGCGAGGAAGGGGATGTCATACGCACCCCTTCCTCGCCTGTGTGACGAAACTGAAGACTAGGCCTTCATCGCCTTCTGCAGGTTCTCATCGATGGCTGCCAGGAAGTCCTGGGTGGTCAGCCACGGTGCGTCCTTGCTGATGAGCAGGGCGAGATCCTTGGTCATCTTGCCTTCCTCGACGGTCTCGACGCAGACGCGCTCGAGAGTCTCGGCAAAGGCAGACACGGCAGGGGTGTTGTCCATGCGACCGCGATGGGTCAGGCCCTGGGTCCACGCGAAGATCGAGGCGATCGGGTTGGTGGAGGTGGGCTTGCCCTGCTGATGCTGGCGGTAGTGACGGGTCACGGTGCCGTGAGCTGCTTCAGCCTCGACAGTCTTGCCGTCCGGGGTCATCAGCACTGAGGTCATCAGGCCGAGCGAGCCGAAGCCCTGGGCCACGGTGTCGGACTGCACGTCACCGTCGTAGTTCTTGCACGCCCAGACGTAGCCGCCCTCCCACTTCATGGCTGCAGCGACCATGTCGTCGATCAGACGGTGCTCGTACTCGATGCCCGCAGCCTCGAACTCTGCCTTGAACTCGTTCTCGTAGACATCGGCGAAGATGTCCTTGAACTGGCCGTCATAGGCCTTGAGGATCGTGTTCTTGGTCGACAGGTACACGGGGTACTTGCGGTTCAGGCCGTAGCGCATCGATGCACGAGCAAAGTCGCGAATCGAGTCATCGAGGTTGTACATGCCCATCGCAACGCCGGCGCCCGGGAAGTCGAACACCTCGAACTCCATCGGAGCCGAGCCATCGGTCGGGGTGTAGGTCATCGTGAGCTTGCCGGCACCGGGCACCTTGAAGTCGGTGGCCTTGTACTGATCGCCGAAAGCGTGACGGCCGACGACGATCGGCTTGGTCCAGCCCGGAACCAGGCGCGGGATGTTGCTGATGATGATTGGCTCACGGAAGATGACGCCACCGAGGATGTTGCGGATTGTGCCGTTTGGCGACTTCCACATCTTCTTCAGGCCGAACTCTTCAACACGTGCTTCATCAGGCGTGATGGTCGCGCACTTAACACCAACGCCGTGCTTCTTGATGGCGTTCGCAGAATCGATTGTGACCTGATCGTCGGTTGCATCACGGTTCTCGATGGACAAGTCGTAGTACTCGAGGTTCACATCAAGGTAAGGCAGAATCAGCTGGTCCTTGATGAACTGCCAGATGATGCGAGTCATCTCGTCGCCATCAAGTTCGACTACTGTGCCTTTAACTTCAATCTTGCTCATCGTCATTTTCCGTTCTGTAGTAAATCTTTTGTGGTAATCGTCAGGCTTAGAGGTCTTTAACGTCTGCTTGCTTTTCGCGAACTGCTTCAGCCGCTTCCTTCAAGCCTGCAAGTTCAGTTTCGGTCAGTTCGGTTTCCACTACGCGACGGATACCTTCGCGACCAATTTGGGCTTCAACGCCGAGGTAGACACCTTCGATGCCGTATTCGCCATCAACCCATGCACACACTGGCATGACAGCGCCTGAATCTTCGATGACGGCCTTGGCCATACGAGCCGCAGCGGCTGATGGAGCGTAGTAAGCAGAACCGGTCTTCAACAGCGCAACAACTTCAGCGCCACCGTTGCGGGTACGCACAACAAGTTCTTCGATCTTTTCTGCAGACAACAGATCCGACAATGGCTTTCCATCAACAGTGCAACGTGATGGAACAGGAACCATGGTGTCACCGTGTGAACCAAGCGTCAGTGTCTTAACTGAGGCAACTGGGACCTGAAGTTCTTCTGCAACAAAGTTTGTGAAGCGTGCGGTATCAAGCATGCCTGCCTGTCCAAGTACGCGATTCTTCGGGAAGTTGGTTGCAAGTTGTGCAAGAGCAGTCATTTCGTCAAGTGGATTCGACACCACGATGATGACTGCATTCGGTGCATGTTTAGCAACGTTCTCTGCAACGCCGCGAACAATCTTTGCGTTGGTTTCGATCAGGTCCATGCGGCTCATGCCTGGCTTGCGTGGCAAACCTGCAGTAATCACGACAACATCAGAACCTGCGATTGCTTCGTAACCCTGACCATCGACAGTTGTTGTTTGACCAACGATCTTTGTTTCGAAACCTTCGATTGAGCGTGACTGATTCATATCAAGAGCAAGACCTTCTGGCTTACCTTCGAGAATGTCAGTGAGAACAACAGTGTCGACAATGTTGTACTCGGCGATACGTTGTGCAGTGGTTGAACCGTAGAAACCTGCACCTACAACTGTTACTTTGCCAGCCATGAAAAACCCTTTACTCGCCTCGCGCCAAGCGGCGCAAAGTATCTTGATATCAAGACAGTTATAGATTACTCCACCGCGAGGCGCACTAGATATTGCGGTGCGGGACTACCAAAGCCAAGACCAACAACGTGATGCCCAAAGTCAATAGCACGGTCAGATCAATTCGGCGGCGGCGCACTCGAAGCAAGCCAGCCGCCTTATCGGAGAGAACTAACCTCAACACAAAAGCCCATAAAACACTGAGGGCAAACAGCACGGCGCCTGCTCGAAAATCCACAAAGACGACAAGCAGCATGCTGATTGCCGACAAGGCATAGACCGATAAAAGTGGCCACTGCTTACTTAGTAAT
>CALFIA010000347.1 GCA_937876275.1 uncultured Actinomycetes bacterium
GAGAACCTCTGCGCCATCGCCCGCGAATAGTGCAGCGGATAGCAGCGCATCCCAATCCGGCGCGCTGACGTTCAACTCACCTTGATCATTGCTCGCGAGTGAATCATCCGACATCTGTCGCACTCCCGCGGCAGCGCCCCTCTCAACCCGAACTCGTGCTTCCACTCGTTCCGTGGAGCGCGCAGCGGGGTCGATCAGGGTGCGCAGATCAGTGCCTTCCGGCGCCACATGCTCCACAGGCCCGGCAGCGCGCAGATCGCCGTGCATTCGCGAGAGTCGAAAGGCGCGAGTGTCGTCTCGGTCTCGATCGAAGCCGACGAGGTACCAGCCACCCTCCTGCGCGATAACACCCCACGGATCGACGTGCCTCTCCTGCGCGGAATCAGCCTGAGGCGCCTTGTAGTCGAACTTCACCGCACGACGTTCGCGGAGAAAACCCAACAGAGGTAGCAGCGAGGAATCCCCCGCACTGATTCGTGCAACGAAGCCGGGAGCGATCGAATCGCTGTCAGGCAGGTCGGCGTCGGACTCGAGCTTGCGGAGCCCGGCGGAGGCGCTGGATCTCAGAAGTGCGTTCTGCCATGCCGAGGCCGCAAGCGACAACACCGATCGTTCAGCTGCCGTGAAGTGAATGTCGGGCAACGCATAGTCATCGCGATCAATCGTGTAACCGGCGACATCTCCATTGACATCGAGCACCGTGCGGATCGGGATGCCCAGGCCGCGAAGTTCGTCCTTGTCACGCTCGAACATCCGCTCGAAGGCTGCTTGCCCCGCCGTGGGGTCGTAGCCGGGGATGGTCGCCGCGATTGCTGCACGAGACACCGGCTGACCTGAGCCCATCAGGGCGAAGACCAGGTTCAGCAGGCGTTCGGTGCGGTCAATGCGCGGCGCCGCCATCGGCGGGTACTACCCGACGTTCAGCAGGTCGATGACGAAGACGAGCGTACGACCCGAGAGACGGTGACCACTGCCAGCCTCACCATAGGCAAGTGCCGGCGGGATCACGAGCTGACGTCGGCCTCCGACGCGCATCCCCGGAATACCGTCCTGCCAACCGGCGATGAGGCCGGCGAGCGGGAAAGTGATGTACTCTCC
>CALFIA010000348.1 GCA_937876275.1 uncultured Actinomycetes bacterium
CACTGAGCACGTTGAAGGGCCGCACCGTTCGTCTGAACGTTGCGGTTGATCCGTCCGTTCTGGGCGGCGCGCACGTCAAGGTCGGCGATGAGGTCATCGACGGCACTGTCGCGTCCCGCCTGGAGCAAGCACGCCGAGCGATCCTCGGCTAACGACGTTCCACCGCACCACCCGCACGCCACACAGAAACGACACATTCCCGCACCAGCGGGCCGAGAAAGAGAGCAGGACCCCATGACGGAGCTGACGATCCGACCGGAAGAGATCCGGGATGCGATCGAGCGGAACGTCGCGGCGTACTCGCCGGAGACAGCTCGTGAAGAGGTTGGTCGCGTCATCGAGACCGGTGACGGAATCGCACGCGTGGAAGGCCTCCACTCGGCAATGACCAACGAACTACTGGAGTTCGAGGGTGGCCTTCTCGGCGTGGCCCTGAACCTTGACGTTCGCGAGATCGGTGTCGTGCTCCTCGGCGACGGCTCGAAGATCGAGGAAGGCCAGGCCGTGCGTCGCACCGGCGAGGTCCTCTCCGTTCCTGTCGGCGATGCCTTCATGGGCCGCGTGGTGGATCCGCTGGGCAACCCGATCGACGGCCTCGGCCCGATCGCAGCCGAGGGTCGTCGCGCACTCGAGGTGCAGGCGCCCACGGTCGTCGAGCGCCAGCCCGTCAAGGAGCCGCTGCTGACCGGCATCAAGGCCATCGACGCCATGACCGCCATCGGCCGCGGCCAGCGCGAGCTCATCATCGGTGACCGCCAGACCGGCAAGACTGCCGTCTGCCTCGACACCATCCTCAACCAGCGCGAGAACTGGCTGACTGGTGATCCGAAGAAGCAGGTGCGCTGCGTCTATGTCGCTATTGGTCAGAAGGGCTCCACCATCGCCTCGGTGAAGGGTGCGCTCGAGGAGTACGGAGCGATGGAGTACACCACCATCGTTGCCGCACCCGCCTCTGACCCCGCAGGCTTCAAGTACCTCGCTCCGTACACCGGCTCGGCTATCGGCCAGCACTGGATGTACAGCGGCAAGCACGTTCTCATCGTGTTCGACGATCTGTCGAAGCAGGCCGAGGCCTACCGCGCCGTGTCGCTGCTCCTGCGCCGTCCGCCGGGACGCGAGGCGTACCCCGGTGACGTCTTCTACTTGCACTCGCGCCTGCTCGAGCGCTGCGCCAAGCTCTCCGATGAGATGGGCGCCGGTTCCATGACCGGTCTGCCGGTCATCGAGACCAAGGCCAATGACGTCTCGGCCTACATTCCCACCAACGTCATCTCCATCACCGACGGCCAGTGCTTCCTGGAGTCCGACCTGTTCAACTCGGGCGTTCGCCCGGCCATCAACGTCGGTATCTCGGTCTCGCGAGTCGGTGGCTCGGCACAGACCAAGGCAATGAAGAAGGTTGCCGGTCGTCTGCGCCTGAACCTGGCGCAGTTCCGTGAGCTGGAGGCCTTCGCGGCCTTCGGTTCCGATCTCGATGCTGCGTCGAAGGCTCAGCTCGAGCGCGGTGCTCGTCTGGTCGAGCTGCTCAAGCAGCCGCAGTACAAGCCTCAGTCCATGGAGCGCGAGGTTGTCTCGGTGTGGTCCGGTACGACCGGCCAGCTCGACGACGTCCCGGTCGAAGACATCCGTCGTTTCGACGCGGAATTCCTCGATTACATCGATCGCACTAACAAGGGTGTCTTCGACGCGATTCGCACGACTACTGATCTCTCGGACGACTCCGTTTCGGTGCTCGAGAAGGCCATTGCCGAGTTCAAGCGCCAGTTCACCACCTCTGCCGGTCACATCCTCGTCAACGACGAGCCGGCTGAGGCGCTGTCCGACTCCGAGATCGGTAGCACGCAGATCAAGCGGGCGGTTCAGGGCTAACTCGATGGGTGCACAGCTCAGGGTCTACCGGCGGCGTATTCGCTCCGTCCAGGCGACCAAGAAGATCACGAAGGCGATGGAGCTCATCGCTTCCTCGCGCATCGTGAAGGCGCAGCAGCGCCTCGATGCGTCGCTGCCGTACCTGAGGCACATGACCGAGGCGATTTCCGCTGCGGCCACGGGTGCCTCCGATGTGTCCAAGCACCCGCTCATGGCCAATGCGGAGAACCGCACCCGTGCGGCCGTGCTTGTCGTGACCGCTGACCGTGGTCTCGCCGGCGCCTACTCCTCGAATGCGATCAAGGAGGCGGAGGCACTCATCCGCAACCTCTCCGGCAAGGGCATCTCGGCGATCCCCTACGTCGTGGGGCGTAAGGGTGTCTCGTACTACAAGTTCCGCGAGCGGGCGATGGGCGGCACCTACACCGGGTTCACCGATCAGCCGACATATGCCAATGCGAAGGAAATCGGCGCCGATCTTCTCGACGCCTTCTTCCTCCCGGCGTCGGAGGGTGGTGTCGACGAGATTCACATCGTCTACACCCACTTCGTGTCGATGGTGACCCAGGAAGCACGCGTCCAGCGAATCCTGCCTCTCGAGGTCGTCGACGAGGTTGTCGAGAAGGGCGAGAACCCGTCGCCCCTCTACGAATTCGAGCCCGGCCCCGAGGCAGTCCTCGACGGCCTGCTGCCCAGATTCGTCCAGCACTCCATCTACTCCGCACTTCTCATGTCCGCAGCGTCCGAGCATGCTGCTCGCCGTCGCGCCATGAAGAGTGCAACTGACAACGCTGAAGAGCTCATCAAGTCGTTGTCACGTCAGGCCAACCAGGCCCGCCAGGCCGAGATCACCCAGGAAATCAGCGAGATCGTCGGCGGCGCCGACGCTCTGTCCGCTTAACGGTAGGAGAAGGAACAACCATGACCGCAATGGCAGAGAAGATCACCGGCGTCGGACGCGTCGCACGCGTCACCGGCCCGGTCGTCGACGTTGAGTTCCCCGTCGAGGCAATGCCCGAGCTGTTCAACGCACTCCACGTTGATGTGTCGATCACCGAGGGGGAGCACCGCATGCTGACCCTCGAGGTCGCCCAGCACATCGGCGATATCCAGCCCCGCGGTCTCGTAGTCCTTGCGGCGGCCTGCCAGTTCGGCGGCAACGTGCTGCGACGCGTCGGTCATGACGGCGTGATGACCTCGATGCCGCGCATGTACGGGCGCAGCGCCTCCGGCACGACCACACTGCCGTCGGCCTGTCGGTAGTTCTCCATGATGGCGGCCCACACACGCGGCACGGCCAGCGCCGAACCATTCAGCGTGTTGGCGATGGTGGTGCCCTTCTCGCCGGCCTTCTTGAAGCGGATGTCGCCACGGCGGGCCTGGTAGTCGCTGAACCAGCTGCACGAGCTGACTTCCAACCAGTTGTCGCAACCCGGGGCGTAGACCTCGATGTCGAAGCTGCGGTGGTGGCTCTGACCCATGTCGCCAGTGCAGATCTCGATGATGCGATACGGCAGGCCGAGTCCACTGATGAGCTTCTCGGCGCGGTCGACGATCTCCTGCAGCATGGCCGGACCCTGATCGGGGGTGGTGACGGCGAGGATCTCGACCTTGTCGAACTCGTGCGCACGCAGCATGCCGCGGGTGTCGCGGCCGGCCGACCCGGCCTCGCGCCGATAGCACGAGGTGTGCGCCATCATCCGCTTCGGCAGCTCGGCCTCGTCGAGCACTTCACCGGCGTAGATGCTGGTGAGCCACTTGAGCTTGGTCGCGCGCCGGACCGCCTCGGCCATGGGCACGACATCTTCCAGATCGAACCAGCCGATCTCGGCGTCTGGCGCCATTTCCAGCAGCTCTGCGGTGTGGCGGAAAAAGCGCGGCTCGACCCAATCGGGCAAATGCGGCTGGATCAGCGGCGCAGCGAGCGCGTTCATCACGAGAATGGTCATCGGGCTGATCCTTTTGGCTATTTTTGCGTTTTGCGCTGCGCGATGTCTGTCGCCATCGCATCCTTGATGGCCTGCGACACACCGGCGGCGAAATCGAGCGTGATATCGAAGGCCCCCTTCTGCCGGTCGGTGGCGTAGTTGATCTTCGTCGAGATCCGGTTGTCACGGAGGAGCGGCCCGACGTTGTCGTCATACTCGACGAAGCGGTCGATCTCGCCGGTGCTCCGGCCGTAATCGGGCATCGCCCGATCCGACATCGCGTTGGCGTTGACGCTGATCGTGGCGCCGGAGTTGTCGCGGAAATCGTTGCCGACGATCACCGGCTGCGCGGCACGGACGAAGACGGTCGAATCGTCGTTGGTCCCTCGGGCATTGCGATCGGTGCTCGATCGGCCCGACGCGTTGAACTCGCTCGACCCGGCGCTAACCGAGGCGCTGCATGACTATTTTGCTGGATTGGCAACAAGGCCCGATGTGCGGGTAGTGCTGTTGCGCGGGGCGGG
>CALFIA010000349.1 GCA_937876275.1 uncultured Actinomycetes bacterium
ACGTGTGCTCTTCCGATCTCGAAGGCGGCTGGCCCGAGAAGGTCCTGCTCATGCAGAAGAACTGGATCGGCAAGTCGGTCGGCGCCGAGGTGAAGTTCGAGATCAGCGGACGCGCCGAGCCTGTCACCGTGTACACGACTCGTCCTGACACCCTGTACGGCGCGACTTTCTTCGTCGTGGCTGCTGATTCGGAGCTCGCCGCAGAGCTCGCGTCAGGCACTTCGGCAGAGGCAGAGTTCGTCGAGTACCTCGAGAAGGTCAAGCAGGTCTCCGAGATGGATCGCCTCGACTCCTCGCGAGCCAAGACCGGAGTCTTCCTGCAGCGCTACGCGACCAACCCGGTTAATGGTGAGCAGATTCCGGTGTGGGCATCTGACTACGTGCTGGCCGACTACGGCACCGGCGCGATCATGGCCGTGCCCGCGCACGATCAACGCGATCTCGATTTCGCGCGCACCTTCGATCTGCCGGTGCGTGTTGTTGTCGATGCCGGCGAGGATCCCGCCGTCACGGGCGTTGCCACCGCTGATGACGGACCGCACGTGAACTCCGGCCCGCTTGACGGCCTGGGCAAGCAGGAGGCCATTGACGCGATCCTCGGCATCCTGCTCGAGCGTGGAACGGGAAAGCCGGCCACGAATTACCGACTGCGCGACTGGCTCATCTCGCGTCAGCGCTACTGGGGCACGCCCATCCCGATCATTCATTGCGAGCACTGCGGTGAGGTGCCCGTTCCTGACGAGCAGCTGCCTATCGTGCTTCCGTCAGCAGAGGGTCTCGATCTCAAGCCGAAGGGCACATCGCCCCTCGGCGCCGCAACGCAATGGGCTTCCGTGCCGTGCCCGAACTGCGGTCAGCCCGCTGTTCGCGACACCGACACGATGGATACCTTCGTCGATTCTTCCTGGTACTACCTGCGCTACATCGACCCGCGCGATGAATCACAGGCATTCAGTCCCAAGCTCGCCGCCGAATGGCTGCCCGTCGATCAGTACGTTGGTGGCGTCACGCACGCGATCCTGCACTTGCTGTACAGCCGCTTCTTTACCAAGGTTCTGCACGACATGGGCCTGCTCGACTTCACCGAGCCATTCACGCGCCTGCTCAACCAGGGCATGGTCGTCATGGACGGCTCGGCGATGAGCAAGTCGCGCGGCAACCTCGTGCGTCTGTCCGATGAGCTTGCCGTTCATGGCGTTGATGCCATTCGCCTGACCATGGTTTTCGCCGGACCGCCGGAGGACGACGTCGATTGGGCCGACGTCTCACCTGCAGGCTCCAAGAAGTTCCTGGCTCGGGCGTGGCGTCTCGCCGGTGATGTGACCAGTGCCCCTGGTGTCGATCCGTCGACCGGTGATCTTGCACTGCGAAAGATGACCCACAAATCAGTGCACGATGCAGAACTGGCAGTGGAGAGCTTCCGATTCAATGTTGCCGTGGCGAAGGCCATGGAGCTCGTCAACGCGACTCGAAAGGTCATCGACTCAGGCGCCGGGCCAAGTGATCCTGCAGTACGCGAGGCCGCCGAGGCCGTCGCGATCATCTTGTCGCTCGTGGCTCCCTACACGGCCGAAGACATGTGGGCACGCCTTGGCCATCAGCCCTGTGTCGCACTCGCGGGTTGGCCGGTTGTCGATCCAGCACTTCTTGTCGAGGACTCCGTGACCTGTGTTGTGCAGATTCAGGGCAAAGTACGCGATCGCCTTGAGGTGTCGCCTGACATCAGTGAGGCTGATCTTCGCGAGCAGGCACTCGCACTGCCGGGAGTAATTGCTGCCCTTGAAGGCCGCGGCATCAAGACCGTCATCGTGCGTGCGCCGAAGCTCGTCAACATCGTCCCGGAGTAGCACGTGAGCGTCTCGATCACGGCCGATCAGGCGAGACGCATTGCACTGTGGCGACAGGGCCTGCTGGGCGCGACACCCGCTCTCGGCAAGTCTGCTGCGCAGGAGCGGCGAGTGCACGACATGGTGCGATCTCTCGGCGCTGTTCAACTCGACACCATCTCGGTTCTCGCGCGCACGCATGAGCTGGTTGCCTACGCACGGTACGGCGCGATTGATCGCATGGCAATCGAGGCTGCTTACTGGAATGGCGACTCGAGTTTTGAATACTGGTCGCATGCGGCGTGCATCCTGCCCGTGGAGTCGTGGCCGCTCTTTGCCTTCCGCCGTCGTCATTACGCACGTCGTGGAGTTCGCTGGCACGAGGTGAACCAGGAATCGGTAGACACCGTACTGGCCCGACTACGCAGCGATGGGCCGCTCACCACGAAGGACATCGGTGGAGCGAAGGCCTCGGGCTACTGGTGGGACTGGTCGGATTCGAAGATCGCGATGGAGTACCTGCTCGATGTCGGCGAAGTGGTGTGTACCTCCCGCGTGGGCTGGCGGCGCGTCTATGACCTCGCTGAACGGGTGATCCCGACGTCACTGCGCACGGGGCGCGGCTGGACTGATGACGAAGGGATCATCGGGCCGTCGGATGAGGAGTGCGTGCGTGCGCTGATCCTCGCTGGTGCCGATGTCATGGGTGTCGGCACCGCCGATGACATTGCTGACGTACATCGAATCTCCAAGGCTGACGTCCGACGTCATGCGACCGACCTCGGCCTCATTCCCGTCGCGGTGCGCGACTGGAAAGACCCGGCATGGGCAACGCCTGAGGCCTTGGAGTGGCTCGGTCGAGGCTCGCGCTCGCGCTCGCGCACGACCCTACTTTCACCCTTCGACTCGATCATTTGGCATCGCCCCCGTACACAACGGCTCTTCGGAATGCATCATCGACTCGAGGCATACACGCCCGCTCCAAAACGAGTGCACGGCTACTTCGCGATGCCGGTGCTGCATCGCGGCGAGCTTGTCGGACGAGTAGACCCGAAACGTGAGGGACGGGTGCTCGTTGCCTCCCGAGTGACTCTGGAGGACGGACACGTCGCGAACGCTGCCGAGGGAGTTGCCGGTGCGCTGGTCGAGGCAGCCCGATGGGTCGGCTGCGATGACATTCGAGTGGACGAGGTGATTCCCGCGCCTGCGGCGCGCGAGGTACGTGCCGCCGTGAAGGATGCCCGTAGGCTCGCCACGTGAGCACGCGAGTCGCTGTCGTCACCGACTCCACCTCCTACCTGCCTCGAGGGTGGGCGGCAGAACTGGGAATTGCGGTCGTGCCCGTTCAGGTCATCGTGGGCGGTCAGCCGCTCGACGAGACCGATGACGATCAGGCACTGCAGGTAGCCCAGGCGCTCACCTCACTCCAGCCGGTCTCGACGTCGCGCCCATCGCCGGAGAGATTTCTCCAGGCATTTCGCGCAGCCCAGGCAGCGGGTGCGACCGAGATCGTGGTGGCCACCCTCTCCTCGGCCATGTCTGCCACCTACGAGTCAGCTCTTCTCGCTGCACGCGATGCCGCCGTCCCGGTGACGGTGCTCGATAGCGGGACGATCGCCATGGGGCTTGGCTTCGCGGTGACTCGAGGCGCGGAAGCAGCACGTGCGGGGGCATCCGCGGCGGAGGTCTCTGACGTCATCAACCTTTCTGCGCATGCAGCGTCTGTCTTCTTCTATGTCGACACCTTGGAGTACCTCAGGCGTGGGGGTCGGGTGAGCTCGGCAAAGGCCGCCATGGGTCAGGCGCTGCAGGTCAAACCGTTGCTTCATGTCGAACATGGTCGCGTTGAGCCGCTTGAAAGGGTTCGCACGGCTGGTAAGGCACTTGCCCGATTGTCCGAGCTCGCGGTCATTTCGGCCGGAAACAGAACCTGCGATATTGCGGTTCAGCATCTCGGAGCACCCGAACGCGCATCAGTGCTCGCTCGCCAATTGCGAACTGAACTTCCTGCCTGCGACGTGGTCGAGTGCTCGGTGGGTGGAGTTGTCGGTGCACATGTCGGGCCTGGCATGGTGGCCGTCATCGTCTCTCCGAGAGTTGCGTCGACATGACGCCACTGATGTGGTGGCTGCTTGCCGCACCGGCCAGTTATCTTCTCGGCTCAGTCAATCCGGCAGCGTGGATCGCGCGCGTGCTCGGTGTGGATATTCGGCAGGTGGGTTCTGGTAATCCAGGCGCGACGAATGTCGGTCGGGCGCTCGGCCCGCGTTGGGCAGTACTCGTCGGTGCGATCGACATTCTCAAGGGTTTCCTGCCCGCATTGATCTTCGGAATCCTGGGCGGTGAGATCGCGGGTGAGATCGCGGGTCTTGCGGCGGTGCTCGGACACGTGACTTCGCCCTGGCTTCATGGTCGCGGTGGCAAGGGCGTGGCGACGACCCTTGGTGCGATTCTCGGCGTACAGCCCTGGTTGGCCATCCCTGTGCTGATCGTCTTC
>CALFIA010000350.1 GCA_937876275.1 uncultured Actinomycetes bacterium
CCTCGAAGTAAAGGCCAAGAGCCTCTTTGAGGTTTGAAAGAGCATCGTCCATCGAATCACCCTGACTCGTCACATCAACTTCAAGACAGCGCGCGACGAAGAGTTCGCCTTCGTGCGTGATCGCGGCTGTGAGTTCCATGCTCCCAGCATACGAGGAGGCGCCCCACTAAGGCCATGGTCGAATGGCCCGACGATGAGAACCTCAGGAGTCCAAGCTGTACCTGTACACATTTGTATTCATTCTCTGATTAGAAATCGGAACTCGACGATGAAGAGTCCCCTGCGTCTGTGAGTTTGCGATTCCCGAACGCGTAACCGAACTCCGGTCCGGTGGCGGCGGGAAGGCGATTGAGCGGCCTCGTTTCATCACCCGACCGGTTGGTCAACTCAGCTGTCATCGTGCGCGAACGCAATGCCACTGGATCTCAGCGGCCATTGTCATCGAGATCCCAAAATGCATCGACCCGTGTTAGATTGCATTTTGCAAGTTACTTGCTCCCTTCATCCCAAGGAGACCCCGACATGACCGAGCGCGTACTTCTCACCGGAATCGGCGGCTACATCGGACAGCATTGCGCTGCGGAACTGCTCAATCGAGGCTTCGAAGTCGTCGGTACCGTCCGATCGCTCTCGAAGGCGGACGCGACGAGAACCGCCCTCAGTGCGGTCGCTTCGGTCGAACTGCTGTCCTTTGCCGAAGCTGATCTCCTGGCCGACGAGGGCTGGGACGATGCGATGCAGGGATGCACATACGTGATGCACGTGGCGTCCCCTTTCGTTCTCGCGGAGCCGAAGGATGAGAGCGAGCTGATCGGTCCTGCCGTCGAAGGAACGCGTCGCGTGATCGGGGCCGCGAAGAGGGCAGGTGTGCGTCGAGTGGTACTCACATCATCGACGGTGGCCATGGTCACCGGAAAGCCCAATGGCCGGTACGGGCCAGATGCCTGGTCCGACCCAAATGCAAAAATTGGCGCGTATGCCCGAAGCAAAACTCTCGCCGAGAGAGCGGCCTGGGAGGCGGTGGCGGGCAGCGAGATTGAACTCGCAGTCGTCAACCCCGGGGTGGTGTTCGGACCTCCGCTCGGCGCCGACGTTGACGGGCAGAGCATCGCACTGATGCGGGACATGATCGGCGGCAAGATGCCCATGATCCCCGATGTGGCGATGGGAATGGTCGACGTCCGTGACGTTGCCAGATTGCATGTCGCCGCAATGACGACCTCTGATGCAGCCGGACAACGCTTCATCGCGGCCACGGCTGAGCCGATCAGCATGTCGCAGTTCGCCCAGATCCTGCGAGACGCTGGGTATTCGAAAGTTCCGTCTCGCAAGGCGCCGAACATCGCAATCAGGATCATGAGCCTTTTCGACCGGGAGGCCAGGGGAATGCTTCCCAGCCTCGGAAAGCGGGCGGCGTTCGACAACCGGTCAACGTTCGACATACTTGACTGGCAGCCGACACCGATGGAGACGTCAATCAGGGAAATGGCTGCTTCGATCTCGAGTTAGGTGGTGCAATGGTCAACGAAACCGAGACTCACACAATCGACTGGCGCTCGGTGTGCTCGATCACGTCCGGACTCGATGTCCTCGGCGACAAGTGGTCGCTGTTAATCGTCCGTGACCTCATCGCTCATGGAACACGGACCTATTCGGAGTTCCGTGAGTCCCCCGAGCACGTGGCGACGAACATCCTCGCCGACAGACTCCGACTCCTGGCCTCGCTCGGGATCATCGAACGCTCCGATCCGCACGGTGCAGCCCGCAACAACGCCTACCGCCTCACGCCGAGCGGTGAAGCTCTCAAGCCGGTGCTCGAGGAACTCGGCCGGTGGTCGCAGGCGCACCTCAAGCAGTTCCACTCGGACATGGTCAACAGCGTCTGACTGCGCAGCAGGGACACTTGACATTGGTCCGTGGGTCACAACTTCTCAGCGTCTGAACCCTTGAGTTGCAGTTCGCAAGCCAGCCCGTTAGATTGCGTTTTGCAACTTAAAAAGCCCCCGCTGAGAGGACTCCGATGACGGACTCGACGACCCCGGTCTACGGACTGGTGCAGATCAACATCACCGACCAGGCGCAGTTCATGGAGCGCTACGCGCAGCATGTGTTCCCGATCCTCGACGCCTGGGGGATCGAGATGATCGCCGGTTCACCGACGCCGATCACCAAGGAGGGCCCCTTCGAAGGGAACTGGGCCGCCGTGCTCCGATTTCCGAGCATGGAGGTTGCCGAGGCCTGGTACGTCTCGGAGGACTACGCCCCGTACCGAGACCTGCGTGTCAACGAACTGACCGACTCGGGAAGCCTCGTCTTCGTCGAAGGTCGCTGACTCTCCACACTGATGGACGAGATCCCGTCTCTCCGTTCGATCCGCGCACCGGCTACAGCAACGCCAGAAACTCTTCGACTGAGATTCCCGACTGGCGGATGTCGGAGGCACGTGCCGGTTCGGACGGACCCTTGGCATCGGGCATGGCCCATGCGACTGAGTCGACCACGTAGTCCCAGAACGCCAGGGCTGCATCGAGGTGGCACACCTCGATGGTGTTCGAGCCGTCGAGAACTGCGTACACGAGCGCAAGTCGAAGGAGCTGCGGTTCACGCCGGGCGCTGAGCATGCTGCAACTCGGAGCGTTGGCGTAGATCTCACACCACCGCTTGAACCCTGCATCGGAGAGGTCGTAGGTCTTCTCGACCTGCCCGGCGAGGACCTTTACACCGAGCTTCTCTGCGGCTTCGGCGCAGATTGCGTCGAGTGACTTCGACCCCGTCCATGCGACCATCTGACGCCGGTGCACAGCGAGGATGAGGAAGCGGTTGGCGAGGCCGTTGGCGTAGTCGACTGGTCGAAGCCGCTCTCGCAGCTCCTCCGGAGTGATGTGTCCGAGGACGCTGACGTGAGCATCATCGACCTGCTTGTGGTCGGCGACCGTGGTGTGCGCGATGGTCACGCCGTCCCAGAGGTCACGGATGACAGCAGACAACGTCGAGCCCTCTCGGTTCATGGCGACCAGCAGGCCCGCCATCTCATCCTGGCGGAACATCGCTCGACGGTCGTCAAGCGTGGCCAGGGTCTCGACGACCGATTCTCCCGAGGCGAAGCCCCTCTGGAGGAACCCCTCCGGTCGCTCGACGCCGGACATCGAGATGATGGTCCGGGCGTTGTCGCCTGCGGTTCCCTTGCGCCCTTCCGATGTCGGACCCACGAGCATGATGAACAGCCGGGCGGCGACCTTGAGCCCGGACACGTTCAGCTTCGGGCCTCGGCCGATGAGTGCGCTGCACTCAGCCATGAGGCATCCGAGGATTCCGACCGGGTCGGCCTCGGTGTAGCTCTGGATGCTCTCGACTGCTGCGCCGAGGGGGCCGTGGAACACCTCCGGGCGAGGGACCGGGAACCCTGCCGGGGGCTGTACCGGCATGCTCCAGGTGCGCTCCTTCTGTGCCTGCTTGCTCATGTCATCACCTTTCATGTGAAGCCCCAGCGCCCTTGTGGCGTTGGCGGCCTCTTCGAAGGTGATGGGACACGGCCCCACTGCACTCCAGGGAAATCAACGATCTACAGACCGAAGACGTCGATGTTGGAACGAGTGTCGCCCACCGCGACGTGAACTTCGACTCTCGTTCCGAATTTGAGAAGCACCCGTCTGTTAGAAACTCGACGTGCTTTCGCAATCGCCATTAATCAATGAAGCCTCTTCAAATGAGCTCTGACCTGAACAAGGAACTCGGTCGGCGCCTGAGAGCCGCCCGTCTTGAGGCAGGCATCACAACTGAGGAAGCCGACGTTGCTCTCGCAATCGGCACTGGGTGGACTCATGGCTTTGAAGAAGGCGCCGTGCCGATCTCTATCGACGCAGCACTGTCCATGGTTAGCCTCTATCAGTCAGACGTTCACCAAATGTTCGACCGACTCGACGCACTCTCGATCGGCATCTACCGATCACTCAATGCAGAAGAAGTCGACGGCGAACTGATCTTTTCGTTTCCGTTAGGCGAACATGACGCCACTTACTTCCTTCCTGACGCGACTTCGTCGGATTGGAGAAAGGTCCTTGACTCGATGCAGGGCGGCTTCGCAGCCAACGATCTTGTTGGGGCCGTCGTGGAATCGTTTCAATGCGCGATGCGATTGTGGCCGAACGCGAATCCATCAGACATTTGGACCTTCGTGATCGCACAAGCGTTTCTGGATCCTTTCAATCATCCTGCGCGAGACGCACGACGAGATTGGCCGCAAAGCTGGAAACGTACCGCTGGGTGGGCGCTCGAGCGGGTTGTAGTCGCCCACTATCAAGATTTCCTTGCCGCAAACTCTGTATCGATTGCAATCCTTCCAAAGCCAGAAATAGCCGAACTCTTTGCGGAAGCTGGCCTTGGTCACGAGGCGGTACCCGACAAGGCCGACGTGATGCTGTTCACGAATCACCGAGGAAGAAACAGACTCGTGGGGGTGGTACACGTCAAAGCGAGTTTCGCTGAACGCCGCACCGACGACATCCCAATGAGTCGCGCCTTGATCGCCGCTGGTTACTTCTCTCCACTGTGGACGCTCGATATCAAATCGAGACCGGGTCCTCTACCTGTCAATATCGGTGAACTCGGACCGACTCTCACGGTGGGGGAGTCGGATCAACGCTCGGAGAAGCGAAAAGACATCGAACAAAACGGATCGTTCAGCGGATGCTTCTCCTACAACGCTCGCACGATCCCAACGCCGCAAGACCAGCAGGACGTTGCCGCCAGAGTCTTTGTCTGCAACTTCGCTGATCCAAATGACGAGTTCAGCCGGGCAGTGATCAAGGCAGCATCAATTCGCTAATCGAACATCAACTCTCGCTCGGTACTCGCCGCCAAGATTCGATCTATGGAGGCCGAAGCGTGTTCTTGGTCTATCTCGAAACCAACGTATGAACACCCGAGCCGCGCGGCAGCAACTCCCGTGGTACCCGAGCCAGAAAATGGATCAAGCACAACGACGTCTGGCCCACGACGGCCAAGAGCTTCTATACACCGTCGCGGCAACTCCTCGGGAAACCTCGAGAAATGCTTCAGGCCATCGATCTTCTCGTTGGGGAAATCCCATACCGACCCGACGGGTGGGCTCGTCCGAAACGCATGACGCTCGCTCTTCGCAAACAAGTAGATCGGTTCATGCTGCCGGTGCGGCCTTCGACAGCGGCCCTCAGGCATTGGATTCGCCTTTCGCCAAATGACTTCGCCTCGGAACAAGAGCCCCTCATCGCAGAGACCGAGAACCAAACGATAGGTCGTGCCAAGCAGATTGCCGTACTGAAGCCACGGCGTGTCCCTGTCAACGAATGCCTTCCGCTTATGCCGAGGCTTTGTGTACGCGGAGTTGTTGTCTGACAGCCCCATCTTGTCGGCACCCAAGGTGCTGAACTTCCGATCGTCCTCCCGCCAGTTGATTGGAGTGTTGTATGCGTCACCGATGTTGATCCACATGATTCCGTCTTCCCGAAGCTTCGGAATGACTTCTTTGAAGATGGATACGAGCTCGTGAACATATTCACGCGGATCATCTTCGACCCCAGTCCCGGCTGACATCCGCTGACCCCAGTAAGGGGGGCTCGTGACCACCACGTCGACAGAACCATCAGGAAGATCGGCGATCAAATCGCGACAGTCACCTGGCACCACGCGAAAAGTAGGTTCGATCTCGATGGCCGGTTTTCTGGCGCTCATTGCTCGTCTCCAGGATCGATATCACGACGGAACAGCGACCCTACCGGTACCTTTGTGTCGTGGCTGGTACTCCTGAGAAAACACGACGAAGAGTTGAGAAGATTCATTGGCTTTGGCCTCTTCCGGGGGGGACTGGGCAGTTGCTCTCGAGCCTCACAGTCTTCGTCGAGCTGGCTACAGATGGACTGGCAACGGATAGGTACACCATCGCAGTTGTGCGCGCGTTTCCTGGTGTCACCTCTCACAAGGCAGCTCGGTCGTATACAAAAGTTGTGATCGACCTTGGCCTGATAGACCGTGTCGACGGTCGAGTCGTTGCCACTCCGCTTGGCCGTCGATACTTGAAATCGCAGAGTCGTGCCATCGTCCGAAAGGCACTTTCGGAACGTATCGCAGGCATCGACGAGCTCGTCGAGGAACTCGAACGCAAACCAGATCGGATTGGCTTGCTGCTGCCGAGACTTCAAACGCGCGGGTTCCCTTGGCGCACCGCCAGCCAGATCCGTTATCGGTTGCGGTGGCTTGAGGAAGTTGGAGTAGTCACCAAGACCGGCAATGCTCGCCCGATCTACTCGTTGGCGAGGCGGCCCCGTTCTTAGCAGCATTTCCGGAGATCTATTCACGAAAGTGAAGGTATCGACCACCTGTGACAGCCCAATTCAGATTGGATTGGGCTGACCAGGTCGTGCGACGTGTACTGAAGTTGGTAAGTCGCTGGTTTCCGCACAATCCATTCAATGGCGTGTTGATTTCCGTGGAGTGCAAGCACGCACCTCGCCCGCACTTTCAGACACATGAACCGAGGAACGGAGAGCCACTCCGACACAACATGCAGGGTCGAGTTCGACCCGAACCGAGATGGCCCGGCGAGTCTGGATGAGGCCGAGCTGCAGTTGAGCATCCTGCTCGTGAAGGTCGTCGAGCGACTGCGACGAGAGCAGGGCGAGGTCGCCCTCGCTGGCTGAGTCAGCCAGCGAGACCAGGGGCGGGGCCTTCGGGTCCCGCCCCTTTCTGTTTCAGGACCGTGCTCGCCGTTTCGGTGCTGCCTTCTTCCGAGCCGTCGCTGTCGCCTTCTTCTCGGCGGTTCGTGCAGCGAACTCGTGCGTCGGGTCGAACGACAGTGACAGGACCAGGCGGCCGTCCAGTGGTTGGGCGTGCTTGGTGCTCGGCTTGATCTTCACGATCGCGCCGAGCGCTTCCAGCGCCTCGACCCTCTCCGAGTAGTTCATGTGATCCCAGAGATCGGCGAGCGTTCCGATGCGTTCTCCGGC
>CALFIA010000351.1 GCA_937876275.1 uncultured Actinomycetes bacterium
GCTCGCTCGCGCCGACGAGGTCCTCTCCGCACAGGCCCTCACCGCCATCGTCGCCCGCGAACGCATCAGCTACACCACCTTCCCGCCCGCGCTGCTGCCCGAGGCCATCAACTGCCAGGCCCCTGACAGCGGGAACATGGAGACCCTCTTCCGCTTCGGCACCGACGAGCAGAAGAAGCGCTGGCTTGATCCCCTGTTCGACGGCACCATTCGTTCAGCCTTCGCCATGACGGAGCCCTACGTCGCGAGCAGCGACGCCACGAATGTCGAGTGCTCCATCACTCGCGATGGCGACGAGTACGTCATCAATGGCACCAAGTGGTGGATCAGTGGCGCGAATGACCCGCGCTGCGAGATCTTCATCGTGATGGGCAAGACCGATCCGACAGCCGAGGTGCACCGCCAGCAGTCGATGGTTCTGGTGCCGCGCAACACTCCTGGTCTCGAGATCACTCGTTCCATGCCCGTCATGGGTCGCCAGGATCAGCATGGCCACGCGTGGATCGAATTCAAGGACGTGCGAGTGCCGGTCACGAACATCCTGGCGTCAGAGGGCGATGGCTTCATGATCGCCCAGGCTCGCCTTGGCCCCGGCCGCATTCACCACTGCATGCGCGCACTCGGTGCCGCAGAGCGTGCCCACGCGATGATGGTCGAGCGAGTCAAGAGCCGCGTTGCATTCGGAAAGCCCCTTGCCGAGCAGGGCACCATCCAGCGCGATCTCGCAGATAACCGCATCGAGATCGAGCAGGCACGACTGCTGTGCCTCAAGGCTGCCTGGATGATCGATCAGGGCAATGCGAAGTACGCGAAGACCGAAATCGCCGCCATCAAGGTGATTGCCCCGCGCGTGGCGTGCAACGTGATCGATCGTGCAATCCAGGCCCACGGTGGTCTCGGAATCAGCGACGACATTCCGCTAGCACGAATGTATGGCTGGCATCGCGCCCTGCGCATCTTTGACGGCCCTGACGAAGTGCACCTGCGCTCGATCGCGCAGTGGGAACTCAAGCGCGGTCGGGAAGTTCGCTTCCCATCATGACCGGTACGAGGATGTCAGCCATGGCAACCTCGACCTTCGCTACCGGCAGTCGACTCAGTGAGCCGTCAAGCCAGGCACTCTGAGCAGTTGTCAGCATCTGAGTCATGAAGTTGTACGCCATCAACTTGGCGGCGTACTGCTCGCGCGCCTTGCGCGAACTGCGCGGCGGACGCTCACTGTCGGGCAGGTAATCGAAGGCGCGCTGCGCATGTCGCTCCTGCCAGGCCTCGTACGTGCGCCGCGACTGCGGCGTCGCTCCACCCAAGTGCAGCATCAGGAACCGTGACTCGACGGGATGCGTGCGCCACCATGCCCAGCCGGCATAGATCACCTCACGCAGCACCTTGTCGTTGAGCTGATCGGCATTGCTGCGAATGTGCTCGAAGGCTGCACTGAATCCCTCAAGGCAGGATTGAAAGGCCTGATCGAAGAGTTCTTCCTTGCCGCCGAAGTGGTAGTACACGGCCGTGGGAGCCACGCCGCACTCTGCTGCAACATCCTCGACTGTCGCCTCCGCGTAGGTCAGCCGGGAGAACACTGTGATCGCACCATTGACAATCTCCGCGCGACGCGAAGGACGATGCGCCGGTCGCGAGCGCTCCGCATCGCCGTCGAATGCGTCGATCGAGGTGCTGGACATCCCGCCATTATCGACTCGGCAGCGTGGAATATCCGTCCAAAAGGGGAGTTTCCTGTGAAAGACTAAAGAATCATGCCCACCCCACGGACAGCTCGGCCGGCTAATCGGCCCTCGCGTCGCCACGAGATCCTCGCGGCCGCCGTCGAACTCCTGGCCGTGCAGCCGCCTGACGAGATCGCAGTGTCCGACATTGCCGCTCAGGCGAGCATGACTCCGGCAGCCTTTTATTACCACTTCTCATCGAAGGACGAGATCCTCGACGAGATCGTCACCGCCTTCGCCGGCGACTGGGGTACGACCATCAGCGATCTCTTGGCTGACCTGGATTCACCAAGCCAGTTGGCCGATTTCATGGACACCGTGCTGACGTGGGTCGACGAACGCGAACGCGCAGCAACGGTCTACTTCGTAACCTCGATCGGGGCGACGAGTACCTGTGAAGCGGTGCGCAAGCGCACCCGAGACGACCTCACGAAGAAGGCGACCAAGGCATTCACCGTGATGAGCCCGGCGAAGGACAAGGTGGAGATCGCGGTGGCAGGCTTCGCCCTGATCGCGCTGCTGGAGTCCGTCTCTCGCGCTCGACTCGAACTCGATCCGAGCTACCGCACCCTGGGCCCCATGCGCTTTCGCGCCAATGCGGCTGCGCTGGCCGAGCATCTCATCCGATAAGTACGATTTGCCCGTTTTGTGTACCGTCTCGCCTCAAAAGCATTGACGTCCTATTATTTGCTATCCACAATATGTGGACGTAAGTAAATGGATGGAGCACGCGTGAGCAACGAAGCAGGCACGAAGAACCCCGTCAGATTCGTGACGGCGGCCTCACTCTTCGATGGCCATGACGCCTCGATCAACATCATGCGCCGCATCCTGCAGTCGCAGGGTGCGGAGGTCATCCACCTCGGTCACGACCGCAGTGTCGACCAGGTCGTGCGTGCCGTCATTCAAGAGGACGTCCAAGGCGTCGCGATCTCCTCCTATCAAGGCGGGCACGTCGAGTACTTCAGTTACCTGCGCGAACTTCTCAATGCCCAGGGCGCCGAGCACGTGAAGATCTACGGCGGTGGCGGTGGCGTCATCGTTCCCGAGGAGATCGCCACGCTCTCCAGCCGCGGCATTCGCATCTTCTCCCCCGAAGACGGTCAACGACTCGGCCTCGTCGGCATGATCAAGGAAATGATGGACGAGTGCGATGTCGATCTCGCACACGAACTTCCCGCACTTGACGCCGTTCTTGCCGGCAGTGAGCCTGCCCTCGCACGTGCGATCACCGCGCTCGAGGAAGGCGCGGCTCCCGATGACTTCCGAGCCGCGATTCACGATGCAGCCGTGCGCAGTAATACACCGGTTCTCGGCATCACCGGCACCGGCGGTTCGGGCAAGTCGACTCTGACTGACGAGCTGCTGCGCCGCTTCCGCCTCGACCAGGAAGGCAAGCTGCGCATCGCGGTGATCGCCGTGGATCCGACCCGCCGCAAGGGTGGCGGTGCACTCCTCGGTGACCGCATCCGGATGAACTCCGTTGATCTGGGCTCGGTCTACTTCCGTTCACTGGCCACGCGCAAGGCAGGTTCGGAGATCCCCGAGAACCTCGCTGACGTCATCAATGCCGCACGCGCCACCCACGACCTCGTCATCGTCGAGACCCCGGGTATTGGCCAGGGCGATGCCGGCATCGTTCCCTTCGTCGACACCTCGCTGTATGTCATGACTCCGGAGTTCGGCGCTGCCTCGCAGCTCGAGAAGATCGACATGCTCGACTTCGCCGACGCGGTTGCGATCAACAAGTTCGAACGCCGCGGAGCAGAGGATGCACTTCGCGACGTCGGCCGCCAGATGGTTCGCAACCGCGAGGCTTTTGGCTCCTCTTGGGAAGACATGCCGGTCTTCGGCACCTCGGCTGCACGCTTCAACGACGATGGCGTCACTGCGCTCTACCAGTACCTCAAGGGTGCACTCGTCGAGCGCGGCCTGAAGGTCAACGAGGGTCAGCTGCCGATCGTCGAGGGCAAGCAGCCCACGGGCCTCACCACAATCGTGCCGCCGGCACGCACGCGGTACCTCTCCGACATCGCCGAGACCATCCGCAGCTACCACTCCACCACTGCCTCGCAGGCGCAGGTCGCCAGCACAGTGCAGCATCTGGAGACCGCACGCGCACTGCTCGCCGAGAGCGGCTCGGGCACCGGCGAGATCGACGCGCTGATCGCCAAGCAGCAGGCCGAGCTACTGCCCACCGTCAAGGCAATGCTCGATGAGTGGCCCGCCATGCGCGAGGCATACCGCGAGGAAGAACTCGTCGTGAAGATTCGCGACAAGGAGATGCGCAACGCACTGTGGCGCGAAACCCTGTCAGGAAATCGCATCCCGCGTGTAGCCCTGCCGCGTACCAACGATGCGGGCGACCAGGTCACCTTCCTGCGTGAAGAGAACCTCCCAGGTTCATTCCCGTACACCGCAGGCGTATTCCCCTTCAAGCGCGAGGGCGAGGCACCCGCCCGCATGTTCGCCGGCGAGGGCGACCCGTTCCGCACTAACCGTCGCTTCCACCTGCTGGCCTCCGGTCAGCCGGCCACCCGGCTGTCGACCGCCTTCGACTCCGTCACCCTTTACGGCCGTGACCCCGAGGAGCGCCCCGACATCTACGGCAAGGTCGGAACCTCGGGTGTATCGATCGCGACTCTCGATGACATGAAGGCCCTGTACGCGGGCTTCGACCTGTGCGATCCGACCACGTCGGTCTCGATGACCATCAACGGCCCCGCTCCCGCGATTCTCGCGATGTTCCTCAACACCGCGATCGACCAGCGGGTCGATGGCTTCCGCGATCAGCACGGTCGCGAGCCGAATGCCGACGAGTACGCAACCCTGCGCGCCTGGGTGCTCGCCAACGTGCGTGGCACGGTTCAGGCCGACATCCTCAAGGAGGATCAGGGCCAGAACACCTGCATCTTCTCCACCGAGTTCGCCCTGCGCTGCATGGGCGATGTGCAGAGCTGGTTCATCGATCACAAGGTGCGCAACTTCTACTCGGTGTCGATCTCGGGCTACCACATTGCCGAGGCCGGAGCGAACCCGATCTCGCAGCTCGCGTTCACGCTGGCCAACGGCTTCACATACGTCGAGGCATACCTCGCACGCGGCATGAAGATCGATGACTTCGCGCCGAACTTCTCCTTCTTCTTCAGCAACGGCATCGATGCCGAGTACACCGTGCTCGGTCGAGTGGCTCGCCGAATCTGGGCCATCGCCCTGCGCGACCGTTACGGCGCAGACGATCGCAGCCAGAAGCTGAAGTACCACATCCAGACCTCGGGCCGTTCACTTCACGCCCAGGAGATGGACTTCAACGACATCCGCACCACGCTTCAGGCCCTGTGCGCGATC